>JBGSQJ010000289.1:0-6422 GCA_041738165.1 Bdellovibrionales bacterium | reverse complement strand
GAAGCTTGGCCCGTTACGGCCTGGCAAGACGATCATCGCGCGGATTGTGCCGTTGTGCTTACTGGTGGAGGCGGGCGAGTGCGTGAAGGCTTCGATCTTTTGGCGCAGGGTCAGGTGCGAAAGCTCATCATTTCAGGGGTGCATCCGCGGGCCACGTTGCGCGAAATATTCCCGCAGTGGCCATTTTATGGGAGGCTCCAGATCGAGGACGTCGTGCTTGAGCGTAGATCTGCGACTACCTATGGAAACGCCTTGCAAAGTCTGCCATTGGTGGAGGCGCTTCGCTGCCGAACCGTGGTGCTGATTACGTCGTCATTGCATATGAAGCGAGCCTACAACACCTTTCGAGCCGTGTTTCCGCCGGAAATTGAAATCTTAGATCGGTCGGTTTCCTCTGGCGCCATTCCTGCTGAACGGTGGGATCTTTATGTCGAGTCGGCCAAAAGCATTTTTTACTCGATCTGGGCGTTTTGATTTTTTCCTAAAGACATAGAGTCGTCACTATCTCCGCGCAGAAACTGCTACTGGAAATGAATTCATAGTATCAGAAAATGATACCTAATGGATGACTGTTTATTATATTCCAGGCGTATACTACAACTGATTCCAACAAGGGGAATCAAAATGTGGGATCAAATTCTAGAACTTCATAAAATTAGATATAGCGAGATTTTGCAAGAAAACCAGGAGGCTCAGCTTGGACGCCAAATTAGCGCAGCAGAAAATCAAAACAGCGCTCAAACAATGCCTGAAAAAATCCAATCATTCTTACGCCGATGTGGCGAAAGTTTGGGGTTGTTCAGTTCCTACCGTAAAGCGTCAGCTCGGGGCCGAGGAGCTGCCCACTTCACGGTTGCTCGAAATTTTGGAGTGGCTGAGTCTGAGCCTCAGCGATCTTCAAAAGCTTGTGGATTCTGAAGATTTATTTTTACCGAGATACACGCTGAAGCAAAATCAGTTTTTAGCTAAAAATTCTCGGGAGTTTTCTTTTCTGATGAAACTTTATGATGGCCTTGAGCCTAAAGACATTGCAAAGAAATACTCTTTGAGTTCGAGTGTCGTGGACAAAGTTTTGATTCAGCTTGAGAAACATGACCTTATTCGAGTGGGGGCCGGTGGTAAGATTAAGCCGGTTTATGAAAAAGTACCTGGAGTTGACGGCGAACTCGCTCAGGTGCATATGCAACGATTAATTGATCGCTTAGCTTTGTTCTTAAAGCGCCAAATAGGTGAAAAGTTAGACAAACAAGCTCGCGGGATTAAAATTCCTAAAGGTGGAGTCAACAATCATGTCATTGAAGTTTCAGAAAAGACCTACAATGACTTTGCCGTGAAAGCGCGTCAGCTTCTTGCCGATTTTGAAGCCACTGCGAAACTTGAGCAAAAGATGATTGAGAAAAAGAGTCTTAAAACAGCATTTGTGGGGGTCGATTTTTTTCTCTGTGAGCGCGATGATCCAAGTCTTAGTATTATGACGGATATCTTTGATTTTGGATTGCTGCAAAGCGAGCAGACACACGGGTCACCTTTATCATAAAAAATTGTTATCATAAGATACTGAGTTATCTATTATACAAATAATAAGGCGTCTTTTATGAATGATCCATCAGGAGGTCTTCATGAATCAACGTCGAGATTTTATCAAAACTGCAATGGGTGCTGTGGCCTTGGCGGCCGTCGGACGAGCCGCATTGGCGTCTGAAAACTGCAGCGTTTCGCCAGCACAAACAACAGGTCCATTTGTCCCAGATGATTTTCCATTCAGAGTCGATCCCGAGGGTCGGCCCTATATCATCAGCGCCGATAGCGATTCGGACTTGACCAGAGTTGCCAACGGGCCACGCGCCGAAGGGCAAAAAATTCTACTAAGAGGGCAAATCGTCGATCAAAACTGTCAGCCCGTTGCGAATGCCAGCGTTTATCTTTGGCAAGCCGACGTCAATGGTCACTACAATCACGAAGAGGATCCCAATATCAATCAAGACCCCAACCCCGCACGCTTTTTAGATCCTAACTTTCAATACCGGGGTGTTGTGACAACAAACGAAGAGGGTCGATACGAATTCACGACGGTGGTGCCGAAATACTACCCACTAGATCCCAATCAGCCCGGGTTTAAGCGAACCGCGCACATGCATATTGGGGTCGTCGCCAACGGCTTTAAACCGCTTTTCACACAGGCTTATTTTGAAGGCCATCAACTCGACGAAATCGATGAGATCCGCCGGTTGAACAAAATCGATATCCTGCTTGGTCAGTGGAGTGGCCAGCGCCCCATTGGTCAAATCGACCCTCGGTTTTTACCGTTGATCGTGGAGTACAAAGCCGTGAATTGGCGCTCAGAGTTGGTTGGGGACTTAAGACTGTCTATTCAGCGTTAAAAGCTCTTGCTATTGGTCGAGGTGCGCGGGGAGCAAACCCGGGCGCCTCAGGCTCTTGCATCTCAAACTGGGCCTATAGATAGTCGCGTGCAAGTCAAAATTATCCGAATAGAATTCAATGCTTCGCTCAAAGTTTTACTCTCAATTCGACGCGGGGGCCTCGGCTCTTGGCCGCAAAGTTTTGCACCCTATCGAGTACACACTCGAGATGTTGCTGATGATCTACTTGTCGATTCGGGCCGCGGCGTTTGACCAAGCTCAAGGCTTTCGCTCGGTCGTGAGCGTCGTTTCTGCCCAGATATACTTTACCGGATTTCAGGCATTGCCATTGATTTCGGTTTTGGCTCTGGCGTCGGGAAGTATTGTGACATTGCAATCTTCTTCGAACCTCGGGCTGCTGGGCGGCGAAAACCTAGTAGGGAGCTTGCTCGTCGCGATTGTGATTCGTGAGCTGGCGCCGCTGTTAACAGCACTGATTGTGATTGCGAGATCGGGAACTGCGGTCGCGTCAGAGATTGGCAATATGCGCGTTAACCGTGAGGTGGAAGCGCTTGAAGCCATGGGCATTCACCCATTGAGTTATGTCGTGTTCCCTCGGCTTGCGGGCGGAATCATCAGCGTCGTTTGTTTGGCCATTTACTTTGTGGTCATTGCGGTTCTTGGCGGTTTCACTCTTAACGCCGTCATGTACCAAAAGTCGTTTTCGTATTTGGCCGCCAGTCTTGCGGATGCGCTCACGGCACTCGACGTTGGGTTTTTCTTGCTTAAAAATATGTTTAGCGGCGCGATCATTTTTATGACCTCGTGTTATCAAGGATTATTGGTCAAGCAAAGCCCTCACGAGGTTCCTCAGGTCACCACCAAAGCGGTCGTGAGCAGCATCATCTACGTGGTGGTTTTCAATATGACACTCACTTTGCTGTTTTATCTCAGCCGCCTTATTGATCTGGGGATTTTATGACCGTGCGACGAGAGTCCATCGAGACCATGGCGTTTAAAGATTTGGGTTTTGCGTATGAGAATGGCGAGACGATCTTTGAGGGCATCACATTTGAAATCCCCAAGTCGCGTGCGGTGTGGGTGAGGTCTCCTGGCGGAAGAGGAAAGAGCACTTTGCTGCGGCTATTAGCTGGACTTATGTCGCCCACTCAAGGGGCCTATTTTTTAAATGGCCAAAACGTGACTGAAATGTCGTTTGAGGACTTCTTGCCCTATCGCCTAAATTTCGGCTACGGATTTGATATGGGGGGGCTTCTCAATAACAAAACTTTAGCTGAGAATCTCGTGCTCCAACTGACCTATCACAGTTTGGCCTCACCAGAAGAGATTCATAGTCGGCTTGAATCGGTCGTACAGCATTTTGCGATTTCCAAATTCACTGACATGCGGCCCTATTCGGCTCCTGGCTCGATTAGAAAACTGGCATGTGTCTTAAGGGCATTTATGCACTGGCCTGAGGTCGTGTTCTTAGATGACCCTGCGACAGGTTTAAAAGAAGACAACCTCAATGATTTTCTTCATTTTGTCGATGAGGGCTTTGGCACACGAGGACTCAAGCAAGTCTTTTTTACTGGGGAAAATGCGGCGCTGGCCAAGCGATTTGGGGCCGAAGAAATGATGATTTCGACAGACTGGTTCACGACAAGGGCGGCGGCTTAAACATGAAGATACGCTTTAACAAATTTGAGAAAGTGGCGGGTTTGTTTGTTGGCGCCGCGCTGTTATCTTCAGTCTTGGGGGTTGTAGGGCTGGCCATTAAAAATGGTTGGCTCGAGAGCCGAGTCGAGTATCACACTGAGATCGACAGTGCGGATGGACTTCACTCGGGCACCACGGTGCAAATTGCCGGTTTGAGAGTTGGAAAAATCACCTCTGTCGAACTCGAGGGCGAGAACAAAGTTCATGTTAAATTTGAAGTGTTTCAGAAGTTCCAATCGAAAATACGAGCCAATAGCCGTGTGCAACTTTTCAGGCCTTTTATTTTATCTGACAAGGTTCTTGAGGTTTCGGTTGGCAGCAATGAATTTGCGATGCTTGAGGCTGGCGCGCAAATTCCAACTGAAGCCAGTTTTGATGTGATGGATCTAGTCAGTGGAAAGAAGATGACCAAAGCTTTCAGTTCATTTGATAAACTCACTGAATCATTAAGAATTGTTGGCGAAGCCTTTGCTGACCCCAAGCGAACCAAAGCTCTAGTCGGCGTTTTAGACCGCGTTGAACCTTTGGTTAAGAATTTAAACCACATGTCGATTGAGATTGGCAAAGTGGCCTCTGTTGCCAACAAAAAGCAGCGCGCCGAAAAAATCATTCGCAACTTAAGTATGCTGAGCGAAGAAATGCAGAAAATGGTGCCGGCCTTCAATGAAGAGGTGCCCAATTTGGGATCTCAGTTGGGGCAGCTCGTCAACAATATGACTATTCTGACGACCGAGTTTCAAAAGCTGACCCCTGCGATTTCGGCCATAGCACCTGAGCTCCCGCGCACTAGCCGTAGGGCTGTTGAGGCCCTAGACGAAACCGTTGTTTTACTCAAAGCCCTGCAGCGTTCATTCTTGCTTCGTGGTAAGGTAGATGAGGTACGGCAAGAAGAGGGCCGGCGTCCAGCGAACACCTCTGAGCCATAGGGCACAAAAATGACAAATAGCTTTGAGAGCGATATCCCCAGAGTCTTCAATCCAAAAGACCTTGGCTCGACCTTAAAAGAAGTGGCGCAAGAGCATCTTCAAGGTGAGCATCAATCCATTGTCAGTCGCTGGTTTCACAGCAATAAAGACGCTGATTTATTCATTTGGTCCGACACGAATGGCAATGTGATCAAGCAGCAGGTTACATTTTTTGGGCAAGTGGTGGAGTGGAACCGGCTAGAGGGTCTCAAGACGGGCCTCATCATTGAAGAAGATGATAGGCGGCGGTCCTCCACGGCAGATCTCATTCAGTTCGATGTCAAGCCGCAGGCACAAGCGGTTCATCAGGCCATTGATTTGATCCAGCATGTGGTGAGTTTGAGCGAAAATGAACGCGCCGGCTTGCAGCTTAATTTTAAAAAATTTGTTGGCGATCTTGGTCTTCCCGAGAGTATGGCGAATGAATGGTGGGGCCTGAATTTGCCGAGGCCCAAGCGAACAAATGAAGCTTTAGGGCTTTGGGCCTCAATGAAGGCCATCATCAAGCGCTTTTTTTCATAGACAGATGCACGTGGTTTTGAAAACATGCGAGTCCTAAACATGTTGGCATGGACAGTATTTAAACATTACCTTTTGGCGCGTCGATCCGGTGCGCTGGTACGTATTATCGCCTGGCATTGTCTGGTTGGAATTGGCATGGGCGTAGCGGCACTCTTGGTCGTGCTGAGCATAATGAATGGTTTTAATCTAGCGATCCGAAACCGCATGCTCAATATCGAACCCCATTTGGTTTGGCAGCCAAGTGAAAATTCTAAGACCTACTCGGCGTCAGAACTGGGCGATCAGATAGACCTTCTCTCAAAAAATGGCGTGGATTCGGTTGTGACATTCGAAATGCAAGATATGATTTTGCGCTCACCAGAAGGTCTCTTTTCAGGAGTGGTGGCCAAGGGGCTTGATCCTGGGTCACTTCGAGACTTGTTAAACCGCGCTCATGTTTCGCTAGATGTTGAAAAAATGGAGCCCGATCAGGTCATTATAGGTTTGGACTTGGCTCGTTCAATTGGGGTGTTTGAAGGGGATTCAGTGGTGTTGATTCCCCCAGAAGCTTTGCTGTTGCCAAAAGGTGAAATGCCAAAACTTCAGACCTTTAAGGTCTTCGCGCTGCTCAACACTCAAATGCCCGAGCTGGATTCAAAAATCGTGTATTACTCGCGTAAGGGTTTTGGCCGAAAGTTGCAAACACTCAGCCGCGAGTCAGGTATTGAAGTTCGGCTCAACAATCCTTATGAGGCGGATCAGGTGAAGGCCAAAGCTCGAGCAGAGGGGCTTAGTTTGCAAACTTGGGGTGAGCGAGATACGTCGCTGTTTTTTGCTCTTAAAATGGAAAGTTTTGCGATGACTTTATTTTTATGTT
>JBGSQJ010000278.1:0-4167 GCA_041738165.1 Bdellovibrionales bacterium | reverse complement strand
ATCCGATCTACGTCGTACCAAAGCCCTTTGAACGCTACTGCTCGCAAAAGGTGATGACCACAGAGTGGATGAATGGCGTGCGCGTCGACTCTGAAAGCGTAGCTCAATTGCCTCTTGAGCGACGCAATCGATTGGGTAAAGCTTTTCTAGAGCTTTATGTGCGCGAACTCTTTGAGCGGCAACTCGTGCAAACCGACCCCCACCAAGGGAATTATTTGATTCAGGTGGATTCAAGTGGTTCTAAGGACAGGTTGGTACTGCTTGATTTTGGGGCGTGCAGGCGAATTCCAGATGAATTCTTACGCGACTACACCTACATCGCAGTTGGCGCCTTGAACCGTGATCATCCACAAATCGAAAAGGGCGCACGAAAAATCGGGCTGATTCACTCAGATGACACCCTAGCCTGGGTGGATGATTTCACAAATCTTTGCTGCATGCTTACCGAACCATTTGCTAAACCTGAATGGCAGCCGCGCTTGGGCCCGCTCGACGACGGCGGAAACTATGACTGGGGAGGCAGTGATTTAGCAAAACGGGTTACGACTGAGGCCAAAAGAATGGCCCTCACACATCGTTTGCGATCTCCCCCACGAGAATTGATTTTTGTAGATCGAAAAGCAGGCGGAGTTTTTAGCTTTCTAGCGGTATTGAACTGCAACACGCGACTTCGCGAAGTTGTCGAAAACCACGTCATAAGCAAAGTGACAAGTCAGCCTTAGACAAATCCAACGCAATATTTTTTTGATGCGCTTCCAAAGTGCCGCCGCCAATTTCAAGAAGTTTTGCATCTCTCCATAAACGCTCTACCGTGTATTCGCCCACATATCCATAGCCGCCCAAAACCTGAATAGCTCTATCGGCTACGTCTTTGCTGACCCGAGCCGCGATCAACTTTACACCGTCGCTGTCGAGTCGTTGGTTTTGTCCGCCCTGTTTCATTGCCCTTGCCGTCTCATAAACGTAGGCCTTGGCTGCCCTATATTCGGCATAGCTCTCAGCAATCATCTTTTGAACCTGACCAAACCGGTTTATGGGCCTTCCAAAAGCTTCGCGATCCTTTGCATATTGTGTCATGACCTGAATGGATCGCCTTGCAATTCCGAGTCCCATTGCGGCAAGACCGAGCCTTTCAATTTCAAGGTTCTTCATCATATGAACGAGTGAATCGCCTTCTTGGCCAATCAAATTGCTCACCGGGATCTTGCAATCTTGATAAACAAGTTCGGCCGTATTGGAACCCCGCATACCCAGCTTGTCTTTGATCTTTTGACCCACACTAAAACCACTGGCGCCCTTTTCAACAATAAAGGTTGAGATCTGCGGCTTACCGCCTTTCTCACCCGTCTTGGCATAAACCAAAGTGCAATCACATGGCGTTCCCGAATCATCAACCGTGCCATTGGTGATCCACATTTTTCGCCCATTCAATACATACTCTTGACCTATCTTTTGAGCGAAACTTTTCATTCCCAAAACATCTGTGCCAACATGAGGCTCAGACATCGCCATTGACCCAATCCACTCTCCAGAGCAGAGCTTGGGCAACCACTTTTTCTTTTGCTCTTCAGAACCGTTAGCGGCCAAATTGTTTACGCAAAGCAAAGCGTGCGCCAGATAGGCAAGCGCAAATCCAGGGTCACTACTCGAAATTTCTTCATGCACAATCACCGACGCGGTGGCATCCATCGCGGTGCCGCCATAGGCTTCATCTACGGTCACACCTAATAAGCCAAGCTCACCCAACCTGCGAAAAAGCTGAATATTGAAAAGCTCTTTTCGATCGTGTTCGGCCGCCTGAGGCTCAACCTCGGATTTTACAAAATCACGCACCATCGATCTGAGCATTTTATGCTCATCCGACGGATTATAAAGATCAAAGCTTTGCCATGACATGTCGACACTGTAACTGACGCTCTTGGGCTCGGCAAGTGAGATCAACACTCCACACAAAGTGGCTGAATCAACTTTGAACCATCGCGATATACCGATACAGATTTCAAACCTAACTCCCAGCTTTGAATGAAGACGTCTCGAAGGGCTAGAGCGCTTGTATCATTTGAAACATTCACCGTTTTAGAAATGCCACCGCTCAAAAAGGGTTGCACGCATGCCATCATCTTCAGATGACCTGAAACTGAAATACGCCGTCCACGTGCTCCAGGCCCCCCAATGGCGGTGTCAAAAACAGATTCATGACAAGATTGCAAGTGAGGAGCGCCCGTCGTCACTCCATTTTTCATAACATACTCTTGAATCTGAGAAATCATCTCTGAATTGTAACCAAGTCTCAAAAGAGATTCCGGCAATGACCGGTTCACCAAGCGAAGGGTCCTACCATCGACCAGTTCTTTTATTTTTATTAGCGAGAACTCAGGTTCAATTCCCAATGTGTCGCAATCCATCATCAAGCCAATTGTGCCGGTCGGTGCAATGAGTGTCAGCTGCGCATTGCGAAGCCCATTTTCGTCGACTTGCTTTAAAACTTTCGCAAACAAATTCTGTAGCTCAATCGGAATTTTGCAGTTTGGTTTAAGTGATTCAAAGCTCTGCTCATGCCTAGCCAGAACCTGCAAAGTGCGATCTTTGTGTGTCGGCCAATCTGCAAAGGCGCCATATTCTTTTGCCCACTGACTTGAGCACTCGAGTGCAGTCGCCTGCATCACTGCCGCGATGAGGGCCGCAGTACATCGCGCTTCATCACTGTCATAGGCCAAACCGATCCGCATAAGAAATCCACCTAGATTCGTAAATCCAAGCCCAAGAGGGCGAAACCTGTGGGTGTTCTCAGCGATCTTGTATGTTGGATAGGAGGCCCAATCGACTAAAATTTCTTGCGCAAACAAAAACAATCTCGCGGCCTGTTGAAACTTCGACCATTCAAATTCTCTTTCTAAAAATTTAACCAAATTGAGTGAAGCCAAATTGCAGGCCGAATCATCTATAAACATAAATTCACTGCAAGGATTGCTGGCGTTGATCGATTGAATTTTTGAAAGAGGGTTGTAGCGATTGATCGTGTCATGAAATTGGAGCCCAGGGTCGGCACATTCCCATGCCGCCTTGGCTATTTCATTGAGAAGTTCAAACTCAAAACTCGACTTATCACTCTTGGCCCGTGTCATGAATTCGTCTGAAACGCGAACCGAATTATTTGAATTTTGCCCGGTGATCGAGGTGAGAACACTTCCTGTCATACCACCCGTATGCCCTTGAGCCTTAAGTGTTCGAGCCTTGCGCTCTTCTATGACTTTCCAACGAATAAACTCGAGAGCTTCGGGATGATCTGAATTCAAAACTACCATTTTAGCAGCTCGCCTCGCCGTTCCGCCTGATTTGACCTCTTGAGCTGATCGGTCAAAAACTTCTAGATAAGACAAGAGTCCCTTTGAGATTTCGCCGTTAGGAGATCTTTCATCTTTTGCTGGAATACTTGAAAAATTAGATCCCGACCCAGAACCGTAACCAAAGAGGCGTCTTTCGGCATTCAATAGACCTTCAAGGTCAGATGGCTCCTCAGGGACAGACTGAATAAAGCAGGCCGAAACCTGCGGCCGAATCAATCCCGTAGAGCGTGGCTCAACTTGCCTGGATTCAAAGTTCCAACAGTAGGACTCTTGGTTTCCGGCCTTACCTTGAGTTTCAAATATTCCAAGATTGAAAAAGACTGGAGAATTGAAGGCCCCCATTTGGTGAATGAGCAAATAACTCAGCTCATCCGCCAACACCTCGCCCTGCTCTTTGGTGATCCGGCCCTGCCAAATGGCGGCGGAGCAAATGCCTTGCGTCACCCGGTGAAAAAGTTGGCGCACACTTGTTTCATTTCGAAAATAGCGAGTGGCCACGACTTCGACCGCTTCTCGGCTCCACTGTGCGGGAGCTTCAATAGGGGAATCCAATCCAGCCACTTTGTGAAACGTCCACTTACAGGTCGAAAAGGGGTCGACGCCCTCTTTGCTAAAGTATCTGCGAATCGATTTACCAACCATATCTAGCTTATTGTTCCCTAATGCTGCGTGACAATGATAGTAAGTAGGGGTGAATCCCATATTTCTCGATCACAACGCCACCACGCCTGTGGACCCTCGTGTTTTAGAAGCGATGCTGCCCTATTTGCGCGAGCATTTTGGTAATCCCTCATCGAACTCACATTCTTATGGCTGGGAC
>JBGSQJ010000229.1:0-7414 GCA_041738165.1 Bdellovibrionales bacterium | reverse complement strand
CCGTAGTGGCCAATTCTTTATATTTGAAGCCAACAACTGTGAACCGACCAAAATCAAGATCGTAAGTTCCGCTCACACCTTCAAATGCGTAAGGCGTCTTTTCCCAATCATTAACGGCCATAACTGAACCGTCACCGATTTGAAAGTTTTGACGACCAAACTTAAGGTTGAACTCTTCTGATACCATCCATGTTGCGAAGGCTTGGTTAACCGACAAAAAGTTCTCAGTTGTCGCACCGGTATTGGTGTCGCCAACCGTTTCTGTGTTCACATCATGACCCCAAGTGGCGTTATGCATGAGGGTTAAACCGGCGCCAAATTTTTCGTTGGCTCGGAACATTGTGCCCAGCTTAAAGCGCTGGTCGATACCGCTAACCGTGGTCGCGTCTTTTTTGCTCGCACCTGGGTTTTGCGATAATAGGTAACGAGCGCGAAATTCCGCATTGTGCGAAAAGTCGGCTTTGGCTTGGTCCTGTGCATGGCCTGTTGGCATAAAAGCCATGAGCACTGCTGCAGCTAGTACTCTTCTCATGATGAAACTCCTTTTGTTTGGATCTTGTTGATTTCGTAATGTTGTCATTTTTAAAAACCCTTTATTATTGAAATCTCGCCATAAGTCGAGACCTAGATTTTGCCACACGGTGTATCACTAAACATAGTGGTTCACCCATTTGGCCTTCGCGTTTATAGCCAAAGTCTACTTTCTCCATTCAACGCAGTTAGCTAATCGTAAAAAATCAAATTAATAAATGGCAATCAAAAATTGTGAGTTACATTCTAGTGCGTCAAAGGTATGCGATTTGACATGAATTCATGAATTGCTTAGCTTGCATGTCACACACATCTTATCCCAAACAGTGTGTGATTCAGTCCACAGTACGTCGGGGAGTAGCGCAGTCTGGTAGCGCATCTGGTTTGGGACCAGAGGGTCGCAGGTTCGAATCCTGTCTCCCCGACCAATTTTTTATTTTTTTTGTTCTGCCACCATTTGCTCAAGCCATTCACACTGATTGTGCTTCCAAGCTTCTGGACTCGTTACTTTTGAACAATGCTCAGCAATGCAAAATTCTTTACCAACATTCATATGAAGTTGCTCTTTAATCGACTTTTCGTTTTTGGCAGGTACCCATGCTGAAATTTCTGACACTTTCTTACTATTCCCGTTCACTTTAACCAAATGCCCACTCTTTAAATCTTCCAGATAGCACTGATTGGGCGCCGCATGGGGATTGGTCATCGGCTCTTTAACAACCACCCAATTCCCCTTGATGTACTCGAATACGTTCTTTACCGAGCTTTCTTTATCTTCTTCATCGACATTCCAAGATTTTGATACCAGTACATCTGACTCAAAATACAGGTACAACTTGTTCAAATTTTTAACTTCATATATCCACTGCCACTTTTCACTTTTTTCAACGATTCGATTTTCTTTCCCAATGTAATACGTTTTATCTGGCGTGCCTAAAGCTTGCCTGACCTCTTCTGCCGTCATCCCACCTACATTTAGAGCCTCAAATTTACTGTAGGAAATTTTAATCGAATTCGTATTTCTAAGGGAACTACAACCCAACAATGTAACTAAAAGTCCTAAAAGAAAAACTGCTAATGTATTCATTTCTCATCCCTTTTTTGGATTCTAAAGCTTTCACCGTATTTTTTTTGAATCCATAATATCGAATTTGGCGAGACTTTTCTCAGTTTCGCTTTATCAAAAAGAAATGCCTCAATATGGTTGGCAAAATCTTCATCAATAGAAGCTGTACTGTCAGCCTGAAGTAACTTCTTCTCATTTTTGGGGATATAAATAGTTTCATTTTTTAATTTTAAAACAATCCAATTGGTCTCTTCAGCAAATTGTTCTTTTTCGCTATCGCTTAATCCCGCAAATAGAGTGTGGGCCAACTCATGCGCAATAATTTGAGCCAACGAATCCTTGTGCTTGAAAGCACCGTCATACAAAACAATGTCCCTAAAATTAGAGGTTGCAGGATTACTTTGTGTAAGCGATTGATCCATACGATATACTTTTACATTTTTTATATTTATCAAACTGTCGGGAAGCGCAGATAGTTCTTCGTAAAAGCGCTGTACTTCTTCTAAAGTCCACTTCTTAGACTTTTCTTTGCCATAGCTCCATATCGCCGGCCGTTGGTTTGCCAACCGCTCGTGCCATTGGATGTAACCTCTTGGGTTTTTACGACAATGTCCTCGAACTTGAGCCGCGCTCACGTGGACGCCGTCGTACCTCACGTAGGCAATACGAAAATGCGGGGCAACCCAATGTTCACCGTTAGGGCATTCAGCTTTTGCCAATGCCACAGTCGTTGTGAAAAACAAGTTCTCGGTACAAACCTTTTCTCCTCCACTCGGGCAAAACTTGGGTACCCACTTAATAACTTGACCGCTCTTTTAAAATCATTCGATTTGTTCCGGGGTGGAGCCCCATAAACGTCCGCAATAAAGTAAAAGACCGATCCCGTTCAGTTTTTCAAGTTCCACGCCAAAATAGTCTGAATACGCGGCTCCTCTTCCTGAGAAGGGTAGCGCTGATTCCAGCCGTAGAAAAAAATGGATATCAAATTTTGCAAAGACTCTATATTAACGATGTTAATACGCGCGACTGGCGCAGGGCTAGACTCAATACCATCAAGGACTCTCTACATTCCCAGTGCGTGCCAGCGTTAAATACCGGGAATTATAGAATTTTCAAGCCTGACTGAGCCGTTGCGACTCAACGTCCCCTAAAAATGAATTGAAAGTCGAACCAGTTTTTTCAATCTGAAGCCCATGATTTTCATGCCCTTGACAGGGCGCATATCGGAAAAGGAACCGTGTACCTAACGGGTGGCTTTGTAGCGATGCAAGACGAGGCCGTGAGTCACAAATCATAAGGAGAAAGTCCCACAGTGACCTTATCGCCTACAACAACGCGAATGCGAAAGCGCTTCATTTTACCGCACAGTTTGGCCATGATCTCATGGCCATTGTCGAGCTCGATTCGATAGAGCCCGCCACCGACTTGGTCTAAAATTTTACCATCGCAAGTGCTCAAGTCATCTTTGGCCATTTCATTTCCTTACCAATGAGAAGTTTTAACGAACGGTGCCGCTAAGCCCAGACTTGGCAACCTGACCTTGGCATTTTGGCTTATGAGAAGTCAGAGACAGCGTCTGTCCAAGCGCTTGAGTGCCATGAAAACGCTCAATGCAGTCTTCGGCCTGCTGCTGAGTCGCCATAACAAAGATACCAAATCCTGCGCCACGAGTGGATCTAGGATGCAACTCCAGCCTTTGGCTTTCAACATCTCCAACTAAGGAAAATAGATTCTCAAGTTCAGACAGGTCTCGCGCCTGTCTGATATTATTCACATAGAATATTTGATTCATTTAGATCTGCCCTAGTACCGGCTACGATAGCCGCTGCCGCCTCGATCAGAACCACCGCTTCTGGGCTCTTGCGGTTTGGCTTCAGAAACATTGAGTTCACGGCCTTCGAACTCTTTTCCTGCCAGAGAGCGGATGCATTCTGCCGCTTCGTCAGAACTCGACATTTCTACAAAACCAAAACCTTTGCTTCGTCCCGTGTCTCGATCTGTAATCACACGAGCGGAACCGACAGTTCCGAACTGTGCAAAAAGCGCCGAGAGATTCTCAGAACTGACTGAAAATGAAAGATTACCAACGTAAAGTTTGCTACCCATAAGACCTCCTGAGGCTGGGAGCCGCAGTGGAGGGCTCAAACGAAATGCTCAAGAACTCAGAATGCGACGATCAAATTAGCGCTCAACCTACCACAATATGGCCAATGGCATACGAATATATCGATGGCGAACGCCAAATAGGCGCCAATAGGTCATTTTCCGTCGATATATTTCACAAAAACGGCTCTTTGCTCGGGAAACACCGCAATGGCCTTGTAAACGATCGACTCCAAAAGCTTGGTCTGATTGAGTTTGACGCTTAGTTCGCATGCGGTCGTAAATATGTATTGGTCCTCAATGCCGGCAAAAATGAGCTCACGGGCTCGGCGCAGCACTTGATCTAAATCAGGCTCACTCTGCACTTGCAGGCGAAAACGTGCCGACTCAATGGCGTCTTTACTGACCTCATCGTGTGAGAACATAGCTAAAAATTCTCGACACTCTTTCGTCAGTTTTCGATCGGTCAAAGTCTTAACGACGTTCGACAAATAATCCGTTTGCCGACCACTGATGATGGCGCCCCGTTTGAGATAATCCAAGGCTTTGTCGATATTCCCATCTTTGAGCAAGAGCTTTCCGCCGGTTAGCAATGCGTGTGACACAACATGCTTCAGCTCAGGGGGTTTGCGCGGTTGGCGCAAATACTTTTCAAAAAAGTGCTCCACTTCTTTATAGTTTATAGTTTCGATCGACAAAATAAAGGCGTCCCTAAGCAGACTCGGTGTGAGTGGAAATAGTTTGGCGATTTCTGCTATAGCTCGGTAGGCCTCGTCCACTTTCTTTAAATCTTTATAGACATAAAAATTGCCGGTCATGCATTTATAATGATGATTTTTTAGTCTAAGGCCCTCATTGAAACTGTTCAGAGCCTCGTCGTATTTTTGTTTGTGCCTGTAAGCTTCTCCGCTGTAGTAGTGCGCCATCGCGGGGCTATCAGCCATAAATTTGGCCATTGCCGAAAAACTCAAAACTTTTTCAAAGTCTTTTCGTTCAAGCGCCGCCTTGGTCTGCTTGAGCATCGACGAGTACTCACTCGGGTTGATCTTTTGACGAACTATGCGCGTGATGTACTCGATAATCTTTTCTTCAGTGGCGGGCTTCAAAATAAAAGCATCAATTTCTTCTTCTGCCGCATCGGCTACGGCGCATTCTTCGGCGCTATTGGTGAACACGATAAACATCTTCTGATCTGTGTCTTGCACATATTCTCTTTGCATCAGTGCCAAATCCAGCCCGAAATCATCATGGATTTGATACTCAGTGAGAATGATATAGGGCTTGAGCTTGTCGATTGAGGCCTTGGCGTGGCTTATCGATTTTTCAATTAGAATTCTTTTTTGTGAAAAGCCAAGCTCGATGAGAGCCGCTTTCGCGGCATTGCGATTGACCCTTTGGTCGTCCACAACCAAGGCATTCTTATTTTCAATAAATTCGAGTAATCCCAAAAAAGGACCTCCGGGGTCGCTCTCAGAGTAACAGGGAAACCAGGCAATTGGTGAGCCACTACTTTATGCGTTCGGACTATGATCTCGGCTTGAATTCAACGGCCAGCCTCAAGACTCGACCAATGAGTTCGTCATAGCTCCACCCAAGGGCTTTCGCCGAGTACGCCAGATCTTCTGTGCGAGACAAGTTGGGATTCGCGTTGACGTCGATGAGATGGGCTTCACCGGAGGAGTCTAGCCTAAAGTCGAATCTCGCGTAGCCCGACAAGCCCAAATTGTCGAACAACCTCAAACAACTCTTACTCATTTGGCTCGAATTGCCTTTCCACTTGAAGGCACGAACTTTTTGCTGCCGCCGAACCTTAGCGCTGAATTTGATTCTCTCGCTTGCAATCGAAGTGGGGCTCGGCAAACGAAGCTCCCAAGCCGGAAGCACAACGGGGCGCCGATTGCCCACCAAACTCACAGTCAGCTCTCGGCCCGAAATGAATTTTTGAAGAATCAACTCGGCAGACGAAACTCTTCGCATTCTGCTATAGGCCGACTTCACCTGAGCGAAGGTGTTGCAGACCGACTTCTGAGTGAGTCCAAGGCTGGCGTGTTCACGGTCAAATTTGAGAATGACCGGTCTGACTTTCTCAAGAATATCCTCAATGTATCTTTTATTTAAATTCGTAAGTGGAAAAACGGGTGGACAGGCCACCCCTAATGATTGGGCCAAATGATACACGCCCAGCTTTGATCTCGATCGAATCAGGCCGCGCGGATTGCAGCCCGTAAATGGGATCCCCACCGCCTCAAGCCACGTGATGACATGAAAGTCAAAAACGGCCTCATTTCGAAATTCCTCGAGCAGATTAAAAACAAGTTTGGGTTTGAGCTCGACTAATTTTCGATCCAGGCGCCTCAAATCTTTTTGAACGGCCAAAACTTCCACATCATGACCCAAGCGCTTAAGAGACCTCATAACATCGAGTTCAACCTGAGCTTGAGAATTGGAGCGCGGGTCAAAACTGGGATGTACAAGCAACACTATAGGAGCGTTTTTAGGCTTCACCCTATACACGGTAACCCTTCTTGTTTGCCTGTACAATTGCTGATAGACAACAACTCAGAGTATGAGGAACTTTTCTTTTGATCAAATACCAAAACCTGACGATTCTCTGCTCGAGCGCCTCATGTGTTGGCTCGAAGCCGAGAGCGACAAACCCCTGGATTTTGAAATTGGATCTGGCCAAGGTCTCTTTGCCATTCAAAGGTCTTTGGCCCGTCAAGACCGGCGTCTCTTGGCGGTTGAAAGGACCACCGGTAAATTTCAAGCCCTCCTTGGACGATTTGCAAGGCACGGTTCACCTGCCAACTTACTTCCTGTTCATTCCGACGCCGTTAACGTTCTCACACACGCCATTTCACCAAATCAGATTGAAAACTGTTTTTTGCTTTACCCCAATCCCTATCCCAAAGCGAAACACGCAAATTTGAGATGGGGGTTTTCGAGTGCTCTGCAGTTGCTTGAAAGCCGCATTGGACACATGGGGCGGCTCATTTTGGCGACCAACTTAGAATGGTATGCGAATGAAGCGCGAGAAAACATTCCTCTTTCTACTTCGTTTCGGCTCGACAGGGTCAGAGAACTAGATGCGCGCGAGCCCGGACGAACTCACTTCGAAAGAAAGTATTTAAGCCGAGGCGAACGGCTATTCGAAATCACCTTTGTCAATTGGAAGCCGGAGGGCAAGTGAATTGCAACTTCACCTTTGTGCCTGCAGGTAGAGAGGGTGAAAAGGAAAGCTGATTGTCCGCGCTCACCGAATGTGAGGTCGCCGAGCCGGGGCTGGGCTCAAGCGCCACCCTTAGCGTGTCATTCATGGGGTGACACGGCAATTGCAAATCTCTAGATTTTATGTGGGCCGCGATGTCGCCCATTTCTCGAGTGTAGTTGGCGGAACATATGCTGCCTAAAGTTCCAGGCAACAGACGGCCAAGATTTTTTAAACTGGATGACGGTGAACTGAGTAGCGCATACTGAGTTCCGTAGAAACCCTTCACATAAGAGCCTTGATTGTTTTGTTGACTCCAGCACTGCACATCGGCCGAAGACGAAGCCGTCGATGGTTTGATGATGATCGCGACCTGAGACCCGGATTTAGTACCACTTGAAGTGTGAGTCTTCCTGCGTAAAACTCAACTAAAGGAGTGGGAAGATGAAGAGCAAAAGGTTCAAGGAAGAACAGATCATAAAGGTTCTTAAACAAGCTGAAGGTGG
>JBGSQJ010000207.1:0-6273 GCA_041738165.1 Bdellovibrionales bacterium | reverse complement strand
CGTGTGTGCTGGCGAAAAGAACTTTGTTATTTGAAGGGTGCACCCAGCTGCAGGTGGTCTTGCCGATTCCTGGTGAGACTCTGGTGACCTGACCCGTTGCCATTTCCATAAAATAGATTTGGTAAAATGGATTTGTTTTTTCTCGTTCACTTTGAAAAATCAGATATTTCCCATCGAGGCTAAAATAACCTTCGCCAGCTCTTCGTCCTTCAAAAGTGAACTGCCGTGTGCCGGTCACAAACCCGAGATTGTCGATATTTGAGTTTGAATCACTAGATTTTTGAGCCGATTGACATGCACAAAGAGCTAGAGTCAAGAGAACCAGGGTCAGTTGAATTGCTGTTTTCATGGAAGTCCTTTCACGGGGTGAGCAGTTCAAATTGATTTCTTTTTGCGTTTAAGAGAGAGAGTTAATTGATAGCGCATAACGGGTTCATCGCTTTGCGAGGGGACATAAGCATACCCGTTAAACTGGGCTTCGACCCTTTCGTCTGTGAGAGCGGCAGTCTGCACGAGTTGTTTCACTTCCTGGACCTGTTCACAAACAAAGTGGGTGTGACCATCGGCACGTTTCAAAAATTCGGCATTGAAGTCTTTAAAGATAAAGCTCACTTTGGCCTGTTTTTCTTCGGCGATCGATTGAAGTGCCTGCAAGGCAACAGAGAGTTCTGCGCCCATGGCCAGTGCGCCAAAATACATGACATTCAAATGGTTGCGCGTGCGGCGATCCAGGCGAATGCGAACCATAGCTTTAGATTCAGAGAGTTCGAGAACCCTTGGTGTGACAAAGGCCAATAAAGGAATGTTCAAGGCGCAATAGGCATTGATCTTCGCCGTTAACTTTAAGTTTTCCCCCACAGAAAACATATTTCTTATAACAACATTTTTTCGTTAACGGACATCAGCTGACTTGGCAAATGCCGATCGAATTTGGCCAAGAACTCCCGGTGCGCTTTGAGCTCGCTGGCCCAGGCCACGCGATCTAAATTGTTCAGTTCAACAAAATCCGAGGTCGGGTACTTTTCAAGTCCTGTCCAATCGAGATCTTCAAATCTAGGGTTTGTTCCGAGAAAGCTCGGCTTGCCTTCGGCTCTTCCACCAACTCGTTCGAAAATCCATTTGAGAACGCGCATGTTTTCAGAAAATCCTGGCCAGGCAAACTGACCATCTGAGTTTTTTCTAAACCAATTGACGCCAAAGATTTTAGGAAGCTTTAGACCTTTGTTTTCAAGTTTCAACCAAGTGTCAAAGTATTCACCCATGTTGTAACCGCAAAATGGCAGCATGGCCATGGGGTCGCGGCGAACCACACCCGTTTGACCTGCGGCCGCCGCCGTAGTTTCAGATGCCAATGTTGCACCAAAATAAACGCCTTCAGTCCAAGTTTTAAACTCAGTAACGAGGGGCACGAGTTGTGCTCGCCGGCCACCAAATATAATGGCAGAGAGAGGGACACCCTGAGGATTTTCCCACTCTTTATCTAAGCTCGGGCACTGGGTGCTCGAAACGGTGAATCTCGCATTGGGATGTGCTGCGGGCCTACCCATTTCGGGCGTCCAATCTTGACCTTGCCAATCGATCAAATGGGCCGGCTTTTCTGATGTCATGCCTTCCCACCACACATCGCCGTCGTCGGTAAGTGCCACATTTGTAAAGATCGTGTTCTTCGAAATGGTGTCCATACACGTCGGGTTGGTCTTGCCCGAGGTTCCGGGCGCGACGCCAAAAAATCCACTCTCAGGATTCACAGCAAAGAGCTGCCCATTTTTCCCTGGCCTGATCCACGCAATGTCGTCGCCGACGGTCGTGACCTTCCAGCCGGGCATACCTGCTGGCGGCCGAATCATCGCGAAATTGGTTTTACCGCAGGCACTTGGGAATGCCGCTCCCACATATATTTTTTCACCCGCGGGGGATTCAACGCCCAATATCAGCATATGCTCTGCCAGCCAGCCCTCGCTGCGGCCGATATGCGAAGCTAAGCGAAGCGCTAGACATTTCTTACCAAGAAGAGCATTGCCGCCGTAACCGCTACCGAATGACCAGATTTCGCGGCTCTCTGGGTAATGAACGATGTACTTCTCGGTGTTGCAGGGCCACGCCACGTCTTTTTGGCCTGGCTCAAGTGGTTGACCAACGGTGTGTACGCAGCGAACAAAAGTGCCCTTTGGTCCCAACTGATCCCATACAGCTTTGCCCATACGGGTCATGCGCTTCATGTTGATGACGACATAGGGGGAATCAGTCAATTCGACTCCAACAATTGAAAACGGCGATTTAAGAGGGCCCATGCAAAAAGGCACAACAAAAAGCGTTCGCCCTTTCATCGATCCCTTAAAGAGGGGCTTCATTTTTGCGCGCATCGCTTCGGGTTCAACCCAGTTGTTGTTGGGTCCCGATTGTTCTTTGGTTTCGGTGCAAACAAACGTGCGGTCTTCTACGCGTGCAACGTCTTTGGGGTCGCTCCAAGCGAGGTAGGAGTTGGGTCGTTTTTCTGGATTGAGCTGGCGCAGTGTTTTATTTTTGACCAAGAGCTGAATCATTTGTTCATCTTCAGACTCACTTCCATCACAAAAGTGAACGCTCTCAGGCTCACAAAGGTCGATCGCATCTTGAACGAATTTTCGTAACTCTTGATTTTCACTGGGCCACTGAATCGTCATCCTAGATCCCCTTATCCGATGAGTTGAGTGAGAGAAAGAACTTATATAATGTCTATCGACCTCGATGACCTCTTAAAATGCGATGCGTTAGTAGCCGCATTTGGTTGTGACCATACCGCCTGTTGCCCTTATAACCCAGGGGATGGAACAACTCTCAATTGTAGACGTCGCGGCTACCGTTTGTTTTGCGCTGGCCATTTTACATACATTTTCCGTTAAACGGTTTCAACATGCGGCCACCTTATATCCCGATGGCTCGGTGGGTGAAAATTTCTTTCACCTTATCGGTGAAGTTGAAGTGGTTTTTGGAGTTTGGGCCGCCGTTTTTTTAATGTTTGTGTTGGCGGATCAGGGCCCTCATCAAGTGGTGAACTATCTCAATGGGCTCAACTTTACTGAGCCTGCGTTTGTGTTTGTCATTATGTCGGTGTGTTCGACTCGGCCCATTTTAAAATTGGCCTCGGGGCTGATTGATGTGATTTCAAAATTGATTCCGCTCCCTAAAGGCGTGTCTTTTTTTGTTACCGCACTTGTGATTGGCCCCTTGCTGGGAAGTTTGATCACTGAGCCGGCTGCGATGACAGTGACGGCGCTTATATTGTTGCAAAGGATGTACAGTTCGAAGGTGAGCTATCGATTGAAGTACGCCACCCTGGGTTTGCTTTTCGTGAACATTTCTATTGGTGGAACCTTGACACACTTTGCCGCTCCCCCGGTGTTGATGGTGGCGCCTCAATGGGGCTGGGATACGCCCTTTATGCTTTATCACTTTGGCTGGAAAGGCGCATTGGCTTGTTTGCTCTCTACAGTCATCACGGCCGCTATCTTTTATAAAGAACTCTCTGGCTTAAAAATGGGCAAAGATGAAGACACGCGAAAGACGCCAATCTGGGTGGTTCTTTTACACATTCTCACTCTTTCTATCGTGGTGCTCAGCGCGCATTACATGGTCGTTTTTATGGGAATCTTTTTGTTTTTCTTAGGGCTTGTGACTGTGACTAAAGAATACCAAGACGAGTTGAAATTGAAAGAAGGAATGCTCGTGGCTTTCTTTCTTGGTGGGCTTGTGATCTTGGGTAAACCTCAGCAGTGGTGGCTCGAACCGTTGCTTTCTTCTATGGACGCACACGTACTTTATGTTGGCACGGCAATGCTTACGGCCATAACCGACAACGCGGCTTTAACCTACCTGGGTTCGCAAGTTCCTAATTTATCAGATGCCTCTAAGTATGC
Source organism: Bdellovibrionales bacterium (assembly GCA_041738165.1). Taxonomy (GTDB): domain Bacteria; phylum Bdellovibrionota; class Bdellovibrionia; order Bdellovibrionales; family UBA1609; genus JALHOQ01. Next base: position 2,377 of record JBGSQJ010000207.1, on the reverse strand, counting down.
TCTTGTCGGTGGCGCCGTCGTTGGTGGTGGTCTCACGGTCATTGCGAACGCCCCCAATCCTGCCGGTTATGGAATTTTGAATGCTTCATTTGGAAAAGAGGGAATCTCTCCGTTTGGATTGTTTATCAGTGCCTTGGGTCCCACGCTGGTCGCAGGCGTATTTTTTTGGTTCTTCTAAATGGCCAGCCCCTTTTCGCATTTGAGCTGGGGGAATCCCGAAAACGTTCCCGTTGTTTTCTTGCACGGATTTCCAGGCTCTAAGCTTCAGGGTCAGTTTTTAGCTCCGCTCGCCGAATCTCTAGGTCTTTATATCTTGGCATTTGACCGGCCCGGTTATGCAGAGTCGCGGCCTGTTGCAAATGTAGCGGCCTTTTTTGATCACTTTGAACAGTGGCGGCGACTTCTAGGTATAAATCGGTTTTATTTAATAGGAATATCAGGCGGTGCGCCGTGGGCCCATGCATTGGCTTCAAGGTTTTCGAGTGATGTTTTGGGGCTCTTGATCGTGAGCGGTCTTTGCACCTTTCGCGCCGAGACGCGTGAGATGTTTTCGCCCTTTCAACGGCGTGGGCTGAGTGTGCGCAAGGTGGTGCCGCAGGCTCTAGCCAGGCTCATCGTGGATCGCGCAATGCTAAAATTTTCGCCTGAGGATCTTTTGTCGAGGTATTTGGGCTGGCTTGAGGATTCAGATCGAGAAACTCTGGCGCGCCCCGAAGTCAGGGCACAGTTGATCGAATCTATGTATCAAGCGCGGCGCCAGGGTTCTCGCGGAGTTGTTTGCGATTCGGGCTTTTACGCCCAAGATTGGCTCTCTAAACACTGTGATTTGAGTCGGCTTTCAAGCTTGCGCTTGAAGTATGTTCACGGCTCTCACGATCGACTCCTGAGCCATAGGATGTCGGAGTACATGGCCAGTCAGATTCCAAATGCAAAACTCGAAATCGTGGCGGGCGAGGGGCATTATTCTCTAGCTGTTCGGCATGCTGAGCGGCTTGTAAGGGAATCCCTTTGAGCTTTGGCGTTGCTCTTTGGACGGGACAATTGGCCTCATTCTTATTGAAATAACCGGAAATATTACATGCTTAGCGAATTTCATAGGCCGCGGTTACGCTTTGCGCTATACGATGGGGGTTGATCGAACTCTGGTTTCAAACTCTTAGGAGATATTTTATGAATTTTAAAGCGTGGTCGCTGAGTTTACTTGTGTTGTTAGTTGGTTTGAATGCACGAAGCGAAGAGAGCTCACTCAGAGAGCATATGTCGTCGATGGGTGTCATCATGGACAAAATCTGGGCTCAGACCAATGACCCTGCCGACTGGCCTGTTGCTGCGAACAAAGTGCAAGACCTTCGTCAGCACTTGGTTAAGGCGATCGCCTTTCTTCCGCCAAAGATTAACGACCTTGAAGGCTCTGAATTGAGACTGGCTACGGTGCTTTTTCATCAATACATGGCTCGGGCCATTTGGCTTACGGCGAGCATCGAAAAGGCATTGCTCGAAGGGCAAATTGATCCCAATAAAGAAGGCGCTGAGCGAGAAGTTCATGATCTGTTGCGCGAACTCAGCGTAGTGGTCGGCAAAGGGCACGGTCAGTTTCGCTAGGTCCAGTTTTGGATTTATTTTTTTTTAATTATTAGGGCTGACGAGCTATCGAGAGAATCTGGTGCTTCGCCGAAGAGTTTGAAACAATAAGGCGGTTGGCATCAGGAGGCCCGTTTGATCTCTCAGGCAGAACTCTTGGAATTTTTGGTCGGCATCGCCTACGAACCCGCCATGGTTTATCTCGTTGTGATTCTCATGCTCACCTCTTCCAGCTTTTTGCCAATTCCTGAAGAAGTTACGATTTTGGCGTCCGGAATGGTGGCTTATTTTGGCTCTCATCCAGAACTATTTCCGCCGCCTCACCCAGGTGCTGCGTCCGTGAAGCCTTGGACTATAGCATTTGTTTGTTTTGCGGCGGCGTTGCTCTCGGATTTGGTCGTTTTTTATCTCGGACGGCATTCCCGTCATTGGATGCGGCGATCGTCGTGGTTTCGGTTTTTCTCTCGAAAATCGATTTTTAAAAAAACAGAGACGATTGTTCGTAGGCGTGGAATGTGGGTGGCGGGGGTTTTTAGGTTTACTCCAGGCTTGAGATTTCCGGGGCATTGGACGTGTGGGATGCTTGGGATGTCACCCTTTAAGTTTTTGTTGGTGGATGGAGCGGCCGCGCTTGTTTCAATTCCCACCCAAGTGCTTCTTGTCGCCTACTACGGAGATTCCATCTTTTATTATCTTAAGGAATTTAAATTTTTCTTGGCGATAGTCTTGTTAGTCGGAGTTGCAGTAGTTCTGGCGCGCCGCTCTCGAATTCCGCGCGCGGAGTAGGGCGCGCGCG
>JBGSQJ010000177.1:0-6268 GCA_041738165.1 Bdellovibrionales bacterium | reverse complement strand
GCGCCGCGCTGACAAAGTCCTACTCCATGCCCCATTCCCTTGCCCTCGAGTTCGAGTTTCCGGCGATTCCACCTGAGCTGAAAATCTGAACTCAAAACCCTGTCGAATCCAAAAACACGCCTAAATTCTTGAGCACCGATTAAAATTTTTCTTTGATCGCTTCCCATTTTAAAGACGGCTGCGACTTCTGCCATCCGGCCGCTCGGAGTTCTCGAGCCGGCATGAAGCGCACCCAGACTCGCGGATTCAGGCAAACTTAAGTACGCAAGCAGCCGACTGCGAACTTCATCTTTTTCAAAGTTTGTCGACCATCTGTGGGTTTTTCGCGACTGGCAGGTCTCATCTTTCACTGAAACATAGTCGTTTGATTCTCCCCATACGTATTTTGGATCTTCACTTTGGCAGCCACAATCAGCCGAATAGTAGGCCTGCAATATACGATCGCCCTTTCCTCTGAGCACCTGACCTCGCGTACTCTCAAGCGCAAGATTCAGTTTTTTCCTCAAAGCCGGCTTGCCGTCCAAGTCATGAAAAAATCGATAGACCTGATCTACAATCGTTGAATCCACATCATAGTGGCGATCTCGCCTAGCAAAGGCTCGGCTCAACACAAATGAGCGCGCCGCTACGGCCTGAGCCTTTAGAGCCTCTATTGGCCAAGAAATCGGCATTTCAGATGGCAAAACACCGGCCAAATAAGCCTCGAGATCAAGCCGCGCGACCATATCAAATTTCTTAATGCCATCGCTTGGCACAAGCTCAAGTTCATATGGTACGGGTTCAATACCTACTTTTAGCATTTGACCACGAACACTCAACCTTCTCGCGCTGATGATTTGGCGCTCTCCACTACCTAGCCAACTCACGAGCCACTTACCATCACCGATCCGTTTAAGTTGAGCGCGCCGAACTCCCAGCTTTGGAGTCGCGATTGAAACTAAACCTGTCGGCCTGCCAATATGAAGGCCCATCCCGCTCACTTCCACTAAGCGCATGGACTTTTTTATGCGTACGCGAATCTCAACTTGCTGACGAGCGGAGGCCTCACCTTGAACAAGGCTCAAAACCAAAACTGACAGCGTCAAAAGTGCGCTTCGCAAAACCTTAACCTTTCTTGGTGGCTTCCAAAAAGGGTTTAATAAATTCCATCGGCAACGGAAAAATAATAGTTCGAGTCCCTTCTCCTGATATTTCAGTAAGCGCTTGCAAATAGGCGAGTTGCAAAGCACTTGGCGACGACGCCAAAATTTTTGAAGCATCGGCCAGTTTTTCGGCTCTCTGAAGCTCACCTTCAGCACTGATGACTTTAGCTCGGCGTTCGCGCTCCGCCTCGGCCTGCCTCGCCATGGCGGCTTGCATCTCTTTTGGCAAATCGATGTTTTTAACTTCAACATTTGAAATTTTAATACCCCATGGCTCTGTCGACTTGTCTAAAATTTCTTGGAGCGCGTGATTGATTTTATCTCGCTGAGCTAAAATCTCATCCATTTGATACTGCCCAAGTACAGAGCGAAGCGTGGTCTGCGCCAGCTGCGAGGTCGCAAACAGATAGTCCATCACCCTGGTCACAGCTCCTTCGGGGTCGATCACGCGAAAATAGAGCACAGCATTGACCTTCAAAGAAATATTGTCTTTGGTGATCACATCTTGAGGCGGAATATCTAGTGTCACCGTGCGCGTGTCGACGCGAACCAATCGCTCAACCCCTGGGATAAGAATAATCGGGCCCGGCCCCCTTACGCCCACACTTCGTCCGAGCCGAAGCACAACTCCGCGCTCCCACTCGGGTAAAATCTTGACTGCGGCCGACAGTATGACCACCGCTAAAATTAAGAATATTATATTTGGACCAAGCAATTCCAACATGTCGTTTACTCCTTTGTAACCTCTAAGACCAAGCCGCTGTGACCAATCACGCGAACACGGTCATTTAAATTCAAACTCATTTTCGATTCAAAACTCCAAAGTTCACCCTTGAGTTCAATGCGGCCAACCACATTCGAGCCAGGCTCAAGCGACACAACTCTACCCCACTCATCAACGAGGTCTTCAAAGCCGCCTTTTTTCTTCACTCGAGTGGCTTTGAGAATCAAATAGCTCACCCCCACGAACAACAATCCGAAAAGCCCCACCACGGGGACAATCAACGACAGCGGAAGCTGATATCCACCCGTTTTAACCGGATCAAACAAAAACAAACTGCCAATGACAAACGAAACCAGACCGCCAATTCCCACCACTCCGAATGCCGGAATAAATATTTCCGCAATCAACATTCCCAGCCCCAAAAATATAAGCAACAAACCACCCCACTCTACGTTGAGCTTGTGAAGAGCCACCAGAGCGACGAGTAAACCCACGCTCCCCGCAACTCCCGCGATCATTGTGCCCGGGTGGGTCACCTCAAAATACAAAAGCGCCAAGCTCCCCAGCAAAAGCATGTAAGCGAGCTGTGGGTCTGTGAGCAACGAGAGCACCTTGAAGCGTGAGTCGTGCTCGAATTCCACCACGGGGCCAACCGCCACTGTTACACTTTGGTTTTCAACAACTTGCACCGCTCGTCCGTTCGCAAATGTCAAAAACTCATCCACACTTGAGCCGGCGAAATCAATGGCGCCAAGCTTTAGGGCCTGCTCGGCGCTGACCGCTTTGGCTTCAAGAATAATATCTTGGCCAAATTTTTCATTTCGACCCCTCAGCTTAGTCAAACTATCGAGCCAAGAACGCGTGTCGTTGAGAATTTTTTGACGAAGATCTTTTGGCATCTCTTGACCCATAGCCACAGGGGTGGCCGCACCCAAATTGGTTCCCTTGATGGCCCCGTTCACCTGACAAGCTTGAAGAATGATCGCGCCCGCACTACCCGCATGCCCGCCCGCCGGCGACACCAGGCAGAGGTAGGGTCGCTTAGAATTGAGAATCGCCTCAACAATATAGCGCGTACTCTCGAGGCTGCCGCCTGGAGTGTTGATCAAAAGCAAAATCGGCCCACAGCCTTTCAACGCGGCAAAACCTTCAGTCCGCTCGATGAGATCCACAGTGGCGGGACCGATGACATCCGTCACCTTAACAGAAGCGACACAAGACTCACCCTCTGATTGAGTTTGCGGCTGAGCATGCGCCTGCGATTGAAGGCTCACGATGATTGAAAAAATAAAACCCAGTGAACTTCGCAAGCTCATCTCGCACTCACTTCGGCTTGATACTGTTTCAACAGCTCCCATGTTGTGCGCTTGGCGTGAGTGACGCCCTCGCCTTCCCCTACCATTTGAGACAGCGCATGAAGGTGCCACCAGATTTCACCGTCTTGCTCTCTTCGCCCCTGGCGCTCGGAGCCTAAAAAAGCCAGCACGTGAAGACTTGAGGACGCCTCAACGCCAAGTTCACTGACCTGCAGCATCGAACTCTTCAATCCGATTGAACTCAAAATTTTCTCAAGAAGCATTTGGTACTGCTGAGCCGCGGGCTGAATTAAAACTCTAACCAGAGCCTGATCTCGAGAGGTCATAGCATGAGAAGACACGCGAGTCGGAGGCGGCAGATTTGTTGGCAATACACCCAGAACTTCTCGCAAATAAAGATCACGGGCTAAGGAACTCATGCCCGTAATCTAAGAAACCCTTTGGACCTTGGCCAAAGAAATCGGCAGAATCCGGGGTTTACGCGCAGCGGAAGGTCTAGTTTTCAAAAGGCCACAAAATCCTTGTCTCAAGGTGAGACGGCCTCTTGTCGATAGGCTTCATAAGATCAAACAAGGAGTCCAGGATGGATACCTCAAATAAAAATGAAAAAGCTGAAATCATTGCCACGATCGATGTGAATCTCAAATGGGTGGATGAGTCTGTTTATGATCATCTGCACTGTGTGCTTTGTGGGACTTCGCTTAGCTTCAACCACAAAACCAATTTTGTAGAACAGATCGTTGTCGAAGAAGCTCATTGCGCAGGATGCGGCGTAAGAAATCGAAAATCTGAACACCGTCTACAATAATCACCTCAGGGTGAGCAAAATTCGCTCGGCCAAAAGGCGCGAAAGACCTTTAATTTGAAGAAGGTCTTCGATGTTGGCGTCACGAATCCCCTCGATGCTCCCAAATTTCTTTAACAGCTCGGTCTTTCGTCTTGGGCCAAGTCCTTTGATTTCGTCGAGAGCGCTTTGCAAGGTTCGATCCGAACGCAACTTTCGATGAAAAGAAATCGCAAACCGATGCGCCTCATCGCGCAGTTGCACCAGAATATTCAGCGCTTCCGCATTTTTAGAAAAGGTCACCGGATTCTGCCGACCGGGCAAAAAGAATCTCTCTTGCGAGCCCGTCACCTCCTTGTCCTGAAAACTTCCCTGAACCCGCGCTTTGGCCATCGCCACAAGAGGGATATCCGAGCGACCCAGCTCTTTGAGCGCCTCGACAGCCATCTTGAGCTGCCCTTTACCACCATCAACCACAATGAGATCGGGGTCCTCGTATTCGGTGTGCTGAAGTCTTCGGTTCAGCACTTCTTTCATAGCTAAGAAATCATTAGAACCCTGCACCGTCTTGATCTTATAGCGCCTGTAATCGCTCGTTCTTGGCAATCCATCTTCAAACACCACTTGGCTCGCCACATTGTCGTCACCTTGAAAATTCGAAATGTCGAAACATTCCATTCGGCTGGGCCGACGCGGCAGCGACAATTTCTCTTGAATCACCTCAAGTGCACTTCGCTGTTGATCCGCTTTCGTGACAGCATCTTCAAAATGGCTCTTCGCATTGAGCACGGCCAGATCCATCAGTTTTTTTCCAGCGCTTCCCGTAGCAATAGAAATTCTGGCTCTCACTTTTTGGCGCTCCATAAACACCTCTTGCAAGAGCCGAACAAGATCATGACCGAGATCCACTTGTAGCAAGATCTCATCAGGAATCACATTGTCCGAATAAAACTGATTGAGAAAAGATGTCAGCCAATCGCGAACATCTTCATCAATTGAGCTAGCATCTAGGCGGTTGATAAAGTGCGGCCTGGAACCTATCACTCGCCCACCCCGCACGTGAAGAGTTTCAATTAAGGTGCCTCGTTCATCTCCCACAAAGGCCACCACATCTTGGTCAAGGTCCTGATTCATCGTCACCACAGTCTGCCGGTCCCATATTCGCTCTATGGCCTGAATCGAATCACGCATTCGCGCCGCCTGCTCAAAGCGTTCATCGTTCGCCGCGCTTTCCATCTGAACCTTTAGGCTCTTAAGTACTTTAGCGCTCCGACCTTTCAGAAACAAAATGATCGCTTCGATGTCCTCGCCGTAAGTCTCTTTATCAATAAAACCCACACAAGGGGCAGAACATTGCCCAATTTGATAGGCAATGCAGGGACGCGTTCTCGATTTTAAAAAACTATCTGTGCAATCTCGAATTTTGAAAGTTTTGTTCAAAAACCTCATGGTCGCACGAACCGATGCTCCCGATGAATAGGGCCCAAAATACATCGCGCCGTCGGGGCTTACTCTACGCGCCAACATCAATCTAGGAAACTCATGCTCCATACTCAATCTTATGTATGGGTAAGCTTTGTCATCTTTGAGTCTGATATTGTAGCGAGGTCGATGTTTTTTGATGAGTGAGGCCTCTAGCAAAAAGGCTTCCACCTCGGTCTTGGTGAGAATGTACTCAATTCTCACCACATGACTCATCAAGTATTTCGTTTTGACGGTGAGTTCACTCGCGAAATACGACCGCACTCTCGATTTTAGGGATTTCGCTTTTCCGACATAAAGAATCTTGTCGCGATCATTGCGCATTAGATAAACGCCACAATCAGTTGGAAACTCAGCTACCGAGGTCTTTAAGAGATCGAGACGATCTGACACTCTTTACTCTCCTGAAACTTCACGCATTTCAAGCTCAAGCATTTCGAGCCTCTTGATCTCGTCACGAATTCGCGCCGCCTCTTCAAATTCCAATTTGTCAGAGGCTTTTTTCATAGACTTTCGAAGCTTCGCCACCTGAAGACCAATTTTACTTGGATTGCTCGAATACTCAGACAATTTTTCTCTTAGTACTTGAATGTCGCTTTGAGGCCCTTTGAGAATCGTCTGCATGCCATAGAGGTCCGTCATGCCTTCCGAAACTTTCTTAAGAATTGTTTTAGGCACTATGCCGTGCGCCAAATTATGGTCGGATTGAATCTTGCGCCGTCGATCGGTTTCAGAAATCGCTTTCTTCATCGAATCGGTCATACGGTCGGCATAAAGAATCACAATGCCATTGGCATTTCGAGCCGCCCGTCCAATGGTC
>JBGSQJ010000162.1:0-5881 GCA_041738165.1 Bdellovibrionales bacterium | reverse complement strand
TCGCTCACGCAAAGACCCCAATCTCGAATCCAGATTCACAAAAAAAACCACTCTTCAGATCCCCTTTTTAAGCGCCAATATGGACACCATCACCGAAGCGCCGATGGCCAAAGCCATGCACGGTTTAGGTGCACTTGGAATACTTCATCGCTTTATGACCCTTGAAGAACAGGTCAAGCAAGTTCGTGAGGTCAAAGAAGGCGGAGCCAAAAACATAGCCGCAAGTATTGGCGTCAACGGCGAAGGTCAAGACCGAGCTGGAGCCCTTATTGAAGCCGGGGCCAACATTTTGACTGTCGACATCGCCCATGGCCATTCGACCTCAATGCTCGACATCATCAAATGGCTCAAAGATCGCTTCGGCGATAAAATCGAAGTTGTCGCGGGCAATGTCGCAACCCCTGAAGGCACTAGAGAGTTATGCCTTGCCGGCGCCGATGCCATAAAAGTGGGAATTGGCCCAGGTTCCATGTGCACCACTCGAGTGATCACAGGCTGCGGAGTGCCCCAACTCTCCGCAATCGCCTGGTGCGCCAAAGAGGCTCGTGAACACGGAGTTCCGGTTATAGCCGACGGCGGAATTAAAAATTCGGGAGACATCGTTAAGGCGTTCGCGGCAGGGGCCGAATCGGTGATGCTTGGCTCACTTTTGTCAGGAACCCTTGAAACGCCTGGCGAAATCCATTACGGCAAAAAATACTATCGCGGAATGGCCTCAAAGGCCGCCCAAGTTTCTTGGCGCGGACATTTGCCAGAAGGCATGGCACCCGAAGGTGAATCCACCGCAGTTCCCGTTAAAGGAAATGCAAAAGACGTGATCTTAGAGCTCGCGGGCGGTGTGCGAAGTGGAATGAGCTACCTCAATGCGCTTACGGTTTCTGAAATCTTAAGTAACGCACGGTTTATGGAGATGACTCCCAATGGCTCTCGCGAGTCCGTAGCGCACGGAGTGCGATGAGCTCGATCGGAATATTTGACTCTGGAGTCGGCGGCGTCACGGTGCTCAAAGCGCTGCGCGAGAAGTTTCCAGACGAGAATTTCATTTACCTTGCCGACACGGCTCGCCTACCCTACGGCGCAAAATCTATTTCGACCATTCACCAGTACCTCGAGCGCGCGATCACATTTTTTTCAGATTTTGATTTGAAGGCGATTGTTGTGGCTTGCAACTCGGCCTCTGTAGCCTATTTGTCAAAGCCCATAAAAAGCCAAGTTCCGATTTTAAATGTGATTGAACCTGGCGCGAGCAAAGCGGTTCAAGTATCAAACAGCGGGCGAATTGGAGTTCTGGGAACGAGGGCCACTGTGCTGAGTGAGGCTTACAAAAAAGCCATCCATAAACTCAAACCTGAATTCGAAGTGTTTCAGCAGGCCTGCCCTCTTTTGGTTCCACTTGTCGAAGAAGGTTGGCTCGAGGATCCGGTGACAAACCTGATTGTGAATCGTTATATCAGTCAGCTCTCGACCAAGAACATCGACACTCTGGTGCTCGGCTGCACGCACTACCCCGCGCTTCGAAAGTCTATCGCCAACTCGGCAGGATCTGCGATTCAACTCGTCGACTCGGCCGAAGTGCTCACCATTCAACTCGAAATGATCATCAAAAACTCAAAGACTCCAAAAAGCGCAGGAATTCACATTTACGCATCTGATTTTTCGCCAAGACTCGAAGAGACCCTTCACTTGCTGCTCAAGCCTCATCGCTATGACTCGCTTGAGACGATCGATCTTTAGTTAGTTCTTGTCGTTTTGAATGGCCTTAAAGTTAATAAATTCAAAACTCCCCTGTGGGCCAAGTTCACGCCCCAGACCTGAATCTTTAACGCCGCCAAAATTCATATGCACATCAGATCTCAGAAAATCATTGATGGCCACCATCCCAGTGTCCAACTGATCAAATGCTATTCGCCGCGCTCTGGTTTCGTCTTTTGAAAACACAGCTCCGCCAAGCCCATAGATCGATTGATTGGCCAAAGCAATGCCTTGGCTTTCAGTTTCAAATTCAATCACCGTGGCCACTGGGCCAAAAAGCTCTTCATCAAACGCCACTTGGCCGGGTTTGACTTGGGCAAGAACGGTCGGCTGATAAAAGTAACCCGGGCCGTTGGGCGCCTCTCCGCCGAGCACAAGCCTTGAGCCTTGCTCAATCGATTTTTCAACCTGCGCCTTCAGCCCGTCGCGAAGATCTTTTCGAGCCATAGGGCCCATTCTCGTTGCGGGCTCAAACGGATCGCCCACTTTGACCCTCTTGACTTCGTCTACGAGGGCCTCTTGGAACTTCGAAGCTATTTTCTTATGCACCAGCAAGCGCTTTGGCGAAATGCAGCTTTGTCCCGCGTTGAGCATTCTTGATTTCGCGCACGTGCGAGCCGCCAATTCGACATCGGCATCTTCTAAAACCAAATAGGCGTCACTGCCGCCCAGCTCAAGCACACATTTTTTTAAATTTCGCCCCGCCATCTCGGCCACCGAAACACCAGCGCGCCTCGACCCCGTGAGCGACACTCCGCGAACGATTGGTGATTCTAAGATTTTCTCAATCGCCTTCACATCGCAAAACACACCTTGAAAGAGCGCAAAATCAGATGAGCCTTTAAAGATGCTCTCGATCAAGTGAGCCACACCCCACACATTGGGCGCATGTTTAAGAAGCACAACATTGCCGCCCAAAATCGCCGGCGCAGCAAATCGAATCACCTGCCAGAGCGGAAAATTCCAAGGCATAATGCCTAAAACCGGCCCTAAGGGCGCGAGATGTAGATCAAAACCCTTCACCTTAATTTCATAATTGGATAACCAGGTCGGGTACAGCTCAACCAGCAATTCGAGTGTCTGGATACACTTATTCACTTCGCTCTTGGCCTCGGCTAAGGGTTTACCCATCTCGAGAGAGATCAACTCGGCCATCGCGACCTGTTTAGCCTTGAATCCACCCGCAAGATTTGACAGCCACTTCAGTCGATCGCTTAGCGGCACCATTTTCCATTTTAAAAAATCACTTTGTGCGCGCTCCAGTCGAAGCGCAGTTTCGCTTTCTGGGTGATAGCTGTACTCGCCCAAAACCTCTTCATTACTGGGATTGATAACCCGAACCAAGTCCATCTAAAGCGGTTCCAGTTTTTTATCTTGGCCAGGCATCCACGCCGTAATGATAGAACGTAGGGCGGCTTCAACCCCAAGATTAGTCGGCGCTAGCCAGGCTCTTGGAACAAAAACCGTGTAGCCACCAAACTGATAACTCATCGGAAAATAAACCGCCACCCGGTCATCTTTGCTCAATGCTTCGGGTAAATCTCTCAGCGAATCTCGAGTCACCAAACCGATCATCTCGACGGCGCTATCTGGGAACTTCACCACCACGACTTGATTAGGACGCTTGCCGCTTCCAGGTTTTAGATATTCTGCAAAATCCTTGATCGCCGAGTAGACTGTTTTGACGACTGGAATTTCTTGAATAAACACTTCAACCAAATTGAAGAGGCCTTTGGTCAGCGGTCGATCTACCAGAACGCCAAATCCAAAAATAAGCACAAAGACAATCAAGAAGCCCATGCCCGGAACGTACAAAAATTCGGGCCAAAAAACCAAAAGAGCGCGTTTAGAAAAACCTTCAACCCAATTTAAAAACCAAAAAAACACGTAGATCGAAAGCAGAAGGGGCAAGAGCGTAAACAGTCCACGCAAAAACGTAGACGTAACATATTTCATTCTGACTCCAAACGGCCCCTGAGCATACTCCACTGTTTTGGCAATGAAGACTCGTTGTACTGATTGGCCAGCACCGCTCCGTAGGCTCCGGTGTCTCTTACCACAACCCACTCACCGGCCTCAAGCCGAGCTATTGTTCGTTTTTCGGCAAAAACGTCGGTGCTCTCGCATATGGGCCCGACGACCGAATACTCTTGGCCTTCTCGATCAGTTTGAACAAGCGGTTCGATGCGATGAAAAGCCTGATACAGGGCTGGCCTCATAAGGGCATTCATCCCCGCATTTAAAATCAAAAACTGACGTTCAACGCCTTTTTTGACATAAACCACCTGGGCCGCGAGCACGCCAGATCTGGCAATTAAAAACCGGCCCGGCTCGTAAACAACGATGGCATCAGTGCCATGCGACGCCCTTGTCACTTTGACGTACTCTTTGGCTCTCTCAGAGTCATCGTCACCATCTGAGTGATAATCGATCCCTAACCCACCACCCACGTCGAGGCGTTCAAGAGCAAACCCTTGATTTTTGACATCATTAAAAATACCGCCAAGCTTTGAGGCGGCTTGAGCAAATACATCGACGGGCATGATCTGCGAGCCTACATGGGCGGCTAGACCAATTAGTTTCAATGCCTTTTGCCCCGTAATCACCGAGAGCGCTGAGCTGAGCTGACGCATATCAATGCCAAATTTGGACTCTAGGGTCGCTGTTTGAATGTTTTTGTGAGTTGGAGCTGCGACATGAATGTTCAAGCGCAAGGCCACCGGAATTTGCTTGTCGAGCTCACGGCCAAGTTCACCCAAGCTAATCAACTCTTCGATACTTTCAACGTTGATTTGGCCAACTCCCGACTGAATCGCGAGCTCGAGCTCGTCTCGCGTTTTGCCAACCCCAGAAAAAATCACTCTTGATGGCGAAAAACCACAGCCAATGGCCTTTCGAAGCTCGCCTCCACTGACCACGTCGACGCCAAAACCGATTTGCGCTAAATTCTTGAGCCAAACCGAGTTTGAGTTCGCCTTCATCGCGTAGTGAAATTTAGCCTTTTCACCGCTTGCCGCCTTAAACCACATCGCGCGCTCGAGTGCATGGTCTAAGTCGTAGTAGTAAAACGCTTGCCTTGCTTCTTGAGCTAAGCGATGCACCGGATCTAAATTCAAGATATGACCCTTCATGGACACACCCCCCTTAGCTCTTGACCTTAGCGCGCTTCTCACTAAAACTCAAAATCAGGTTGGAGGTCTTATGATCAATGTGCCTAGCCCTTCCATTGCCAGCTTGCAGGCCGCAATTGAAGATGCCCATAAACGTCTGCTAGGCAACCCCGCCGCACCCCTAGACTTCGAAGGCAAACAGGCCATTTCAAATACCATCAGCTTGCTCAACCGGGGTAAAATTCGTGTTTGCGAACCTCAAGGCGAAACGTGGACCACACATTCATGGGTTAAACAGGCCATCTTGCTCTACTTTAAAACTCAGATCGTTGAAGAAATGGGCTCTGACCCATTTTTGTGGCTCGATAAAGTGCCAATTAAAAAATGGGAGATGGAAATCGGAGTTCGCGTCGCCCCGCCCGCCACGGTTCGGTACGGCGCCTATGTGGCCAAAGGCTGCGTGCTTATGCCTTGTTACGTCAACATTGGCGCGTATGTCGATGAAGGGACAATGGTCGACACCTGGGCCACTGTGGGTTCATGCGCCCAAATCGGCAAAGACGTTCACCTCTCTGGCGGTGTTGGGATTGGCGGCGTGCTTGAACCTGCCCAAGCTCAGCCCGTGGTTGTTGAGGACGGTTGCTTTATCGGGAGCCGCTGCATTTTGGTTGAAGGTGTGCGCATAAAAAAGCGAGCGGTGCTTGGGGCTGGAGTGATTTTGACTCATTCTACCCCGATTGTTGACACCAAAACCGGCAATATCAGCAAAGGCGTCGTGCCCGAAAATGCGGTGGTGATTCCAGGAACGACACAAAAAAAGTTTTCTGGCGGCGAGTATGGGGTTCCCTGCGCCCTCATCATTGGCGAGCGAAGCGCTTCAACCGATTCAAAAACGTCTCTCAATCAAGTTCTTCGTGAGTTCGATATCCCCACTTAGTCCGCGCATTGTATCCGCAAAATATTAGGGGCTGTTGACGTTTTACCCAGGCCTTGGCGCCAAAACTCTCAGGCGCCAAGGC
>JBGSQJ010000117.1:0-5710 GCA_041738165.1 Bdellovibrionales bacterium | reverse complement strand
AGGAATTGAAGTTGGCTATTTTAGTCAAAACGCAATGGATGTATTGAATCCAAAAGAGACGGTTTTAGAGGAGGTCTATTCGCGAATGCCCACCGCCTCGATCGGATTTGTTAGAAATCTGTTAGGTGCGTTTCGCTTTTCAGGCGACGATGTCGAGAAGAAAATCTCTGTACTCTCGGGCGGCGAAAAGAGCCGAGTGGTGCTGGCGACGATTTTGGCCAGGCCTGTCAACCTCTTGATTTTAGATGAACCGACCAATCACCTAGATATTCAGTCGCGAGAAGTGCTTCTTGACGCGGTCAAGCGCTTTCCGGGAACAGTTATGATCGTAAGTCACGATCGTCATTTTCTGCGCGCTATGGCAACTCGGGTGTTTCGCCTCGATCGTCGTGAGCTCACAACCTACGATGGCTCTTGGGACGACTACCTATATCGCATTAACCAGTAGACACTCCAAGGCCGAGCATACTAAAACTCCGGCTATGAAAAACACATCACTCATCGGTTTTGTTTTATTGCTATTGGGTTCACAAACAGTTTGGGCGTGGGGCAAGCGGGGCCACCAGATTGTGGGCGAGACGGCGGCCCAGCTTGTCGCCGATGGGCCAGATGCTGAATTTATGCGCGAGAAGAGTTTTGATTTTGCTTATTATGCCAACGTGCCTGACTTTATTTGGAAGAGACCCAAAACCTACGAGCGCGAAAAGCCTCAGCACTTTATCGACTTAGAAATATTTGAGCGAGCCTTTCGTGGGCGCAAAGACATGATGAATCCGTTTTTGATGCCCAGAAAAGATTTTGAAGCGAAATTTCCTGAAATTCCACTTTCTGCGGGCCGCGCATTTTGGCGCATTCGAGAGATGAATGAGTCCCTAACGGCACTGACCGAGAAGCTTCGTGACCCCAAGTTGACCGACCGGGGGCAACGGCAAAAGCTTCAAGAAAAATGGCTGGTGATCGCGGGTACTATGGCTCACTACGTGGGGGACCTAGGAATGCCCCTTCATGTATCTGACAACTATGATGGGCAGCTCACCAATCAAAAAGGTATTCATCATTACTTTGAAGAGGCGATGGTGGATCAGCTTTACCCAGATATCAATTCGGCGGTTTTTAAATCAGCAAAAAGCAAGTGGCCCGCGTTTCATAAAAAGCATGCGAAATTGACCGTTCCTGAGCTGGCGGTAGAGTTGGCCAAGGATTCGGCTAAGCAGGTGCATTCGCTATTGAGATTAGATCGAAAACTGGGTCGCAAGGGCGATCAAGCTAAGATTGCAAAGGGCTATCGGCAAATGATCGAAAATCAACTTGTAAGCCCAAGTTTGTTTTTGGCTGAAATCTACTCAAGACAACTCGGTTGGAAGTTCGACAACACGAAATTCTATTTCTTCGACGGTGAGCCCGAGTTTATAGAGCCCCAAAAGTGATGAAGGCTCGAAATTCGAAAAAAATCCTGTTGTTGGGTAGTGGAGAGCTGGGCAAGGAATTCGTGATCTCGGCGCAGCGCCTTGGTTGTCAGGTGTTGGCGGTGGATTCTTATGAGTTCGCCCCGGCTATGCAGGTGGCGGACCAGTCTAGAGTTGTGGATATGCTCAACGGGGCCGAATTGATAAAGCTTGTTAAAGAATACGAGCCCGATCTTATCGTTCCTGAAATTGAAGCGATTCGAACTGAAGCACTTATCAGCATTGAAAAAATGGGTGTGCAAGTCGTGCCGGGCGCATTTGCCGTGCAGATGACGATGAACCGTGATGGCATTCGTGACCTTGCGGCTCGAGAGCTCAAGCTCAAGACAGCGAAGTTTGCCTACGCCAAATCTCAGGCGGAGCTAGAGTTAAAGTGCGCTGAAGTTGGCTTTCCAAATGTGGTGAAGCCAGTGATGTCGTCTTCAGGAAAAGGCCAAAGCGTGGTGAAACGAGCTGACCTAGTCGGGGAAGCTTGGGACTTTGCTGTGAAAGGCATGCGGGGCGACAAGCCGATGGTGATTGTGGAAGAGTTTATCGACTTTGATTTTGAAATTACTCTTTTGACGGTGAAGCAAAAAAAAGGTCCAACCCGATTTTTTGAGCCCATCGGTCATTTTCAAGAACGCGGAGATTATCAAGAGTCTTGGCTACCGGCCCAAATGAGCAAGTTGACTCTTGAGAGAGCGCGAAAAATGGCGAAGAAGATCACGGATCGACTGGGCGGCGCGGGTTTGTTTGGGGTGGAGTTTTTTGTAAAAGGGCGCGAAGTTTATTTTTCAGAATTATCGCCAAGACCACATGACACCGGGATGGTCACGCTCGTCTCGCACCAATGGTCGGAATTTGATCTGCATTTAAGGGCTATTTTAGGTTTGCCGCTTCCTGAAATCAAAGCGCTTGGCCCGTCCGCGTCAGCCGTCATTTTGGCTAATCAAGAAAGTCAAACTTACTCTGTCAAAGGCGTCGACAAGGCGCTCAGTGTTTCGGGCGCCGAAGTTAGACTTTTTGGCAAACCAACAACTCGGCGATATCGCAGAATGGGCGTGGCGTTGGCGCGCGGAAAATCGGTGAAGGATGCTCGTCAAAGGGCTCGCCGAGCTGCGAATTGTGTTCAGATCGTTGAGAATTAAAAGAAGCAACCAAAGAGGTGGTCAATGAAAGCTGTTTTGATTTTGCTAGTGTCTGTGTGTTTCTTGCCATGCGGGGCCTTGGCTGAATTTGATCACAAATATTCTAAGTGGCATGAGTTTTTGAAATCTCATGTGCGCCACAGTGAATTCTCAAGCCAGGTGGACTATGAGAAAGCCAAATCTGGCCGGCAAAGCCTGGATCAATTTGTCAGTGAAATCGAAAGTACAAAGAAATCTGAATATGAAAAGTGGAGCCCGGATCAGCAGAAAGTATTTTTAATAAACGCCTACAATGCACTCACCATAAAATTAATTTTAGACAATGGTGTGCCCAAGTCGATCAAGAAAATCGGGGGATGGCTCGCAAACCCCTGGAAAAAGAAATTCTTCACTCTTTTTGGGGAACCCTCTTATCTAGACTTTGTCGAACACGAACTCGCAAGAAAGACTTGGGTTGACTGCAGATTTCATTTTGCCTTCAATTGCGCGTCGGTAGGTTGCCCCAGGCTGAGAGCTGAGCCGTGGATGGCTGAGAACCTAGATGGGCAGCTGAATGATGCTGCAGAAATTTTTCTAAAAGATCGCTCTCGAAATCGCTATGTTGAAAAGAGTGATACACTTGAGATCTCTAAAATTTTTGACTGGTATGACGAAGACTTTGAAAGAGACAAAAAGAATTGTGGGTCGCTCAAGACCTATGTGCAAAAGTATATCAAACGGCCAGACGGCAGTGAAATCGGCACAAAGGTGCAAGTGAAGTTTCTGGATTACGACTGGTCGCTCAACAACGTTAAGTAAAAGGTGGGCTGAAGTGAGTTATATCATTTTTCTCGTATTGAATTGGATCGTCTCTGGACTAGCGTTGATGTTGACCGCCTGGGTGATGCCGGGCTTTAAGATCAACGGTTTGAGTTCGGCCATGATTGCGGTGGTCGCAATCGGCTTGGCCAACTTGCTGGTGAAGCCGATTCTTTTCATACTCACGTTGCCGCTGACGATCCTCACATTTGGACTCTTTATTTTCGTGTTGAATGCGGTCATTTTGAAGCTCTGTGCATCGTTCTTGGATGGTTTTGAAATCACTAACTGGTGGTCAGCCATATTTGGCGCGATGATTATGGCCATTGCTTCGAATGTTCTGCATAAATTGTTGATCTAAATCACCCGCGCGATACGATTGGTTTTGGCAAGAACTTATTGCTTGCCGTGTTCTCTTAGCACGAACCTTTTGCCGCATAGCTGTACCAAGTAGAGGACTGGAATACCCAGGGCCGCAGTAAATGCAAAAAACCATTGATACCCAAGAGCGTCGACGATGCTGCCCGAGTATCCACCGAGAACTTTTGGCAAGAGTGTCATCAGTGAAGAGAATATGGCGTACTGAACCGCTGTAAAAGAAATATCGGTTAAACTAGATAAAAAGGCCACGAAAGCGGCGCTGGCGAGGCCGGCTGCGAAATTGTCAGCAGAAACCACCGCGTAAAGCATATACGGATCATTACCTATTTTCGCCATTAACATAAAAAGCAAATTTGTGCCTGCAGATAAAAGCGCGCCCCACCAAAGCATCCGAATCACGCCCAGCTTTGTGGTTAAAATTCCACCGACGAAACCACCAAGGATGGCCATAAAAACACCAAATGTTTTTACCGCCGAAGCAATATCCGATTTGCTGTATCCCATATCGTCATAAAAAACGTTGGATATAACTCCCAGGACAATATCGGATATTCGATAAAGGCCAACAACGGCCAAGAGAAGCCATGCCAATGATTTTCCGTATCGAGTGAAGAAATTTTTTATCGGATCTATATACCCTTCTTCGAGCAGATCGGTGTTGACCAAAGAGGACTTTTTGATCCCAAAAGCGACCAAAGCCGCAACGCCAATTGAGACAGAGAGTCTAACGAGGCCGATGAGAAATCCCGCCAAGGCCTCATTGTGAAAAATAGAGCCGAGATACTTTGTACTCGCCTCTGCCAGATGGCCAGTCATTGAAAAACAACTCACGAAACAGCCTGCAATAATGAGAAAGAGAAAAAAGAAAGCGAAATAGTCTTTACCTGAATGAGCAAACACGTTCACTTTAACCTTGGGTTCAGGGCGCAAGATCGTCGTTAACACTCCGATCATCATGCAAGCGGCCATGGCGAAATAGGCATTCATCCATGCTGCATGAGAGTAGGCATCTGATCGAGAGCCAAAGTAGTCGGCGATAATCAGCGAACCGGCGCCAGCGACGATCATTCCAATGCGATACCCTGCTACATAGGTTGAGGCCAAAACAGCCTGCAGCTCGGTTTGGGCCGACTCAATTCGAAAAGCGTCGATGGCGATATCTTGAGTGGCCGAAGAAAAGCCAAGCAAAACAGCGGCAAGCGCCATAAACGTGAGACTGTTGTTGGAGCTGGCGGGATCGATGACCGCCATAAGAACAATTGAGAGTATGATTGTCAGTTGAGACATCAAAAGCCAACTGCGGCGACGACCCATCAATTTTGAAAGAACAGGAATTGGAAGTTTATCGACCAAGGGGGACCAGATAAATTTAAAGGAGTAGGGCAGCGCGGCCCAGCTGAAGAATGTGACAGTCGATCTGTCCACTCCTGCTTCTCGAAGCCATAGCGAAAGAGATGAAAAAATCAACAACAGAGGTAGGCCGGCCGAAAAGCCGAAGAACAGCATTGTCACAGCTCGAATATCTAAGAAAATTTTTACGCTGGTGATCCATGAATCTTGTGTTTTTTCAGCCATGGCGTTTCCTTTTGCAGTATTGATGTTCCTCTAAAGGTTTACATATTTAGCACTTCTGCGTAACTACCTTCTTCGAATGTTACACTTCAGATACTCTGGAACGCAGTTTTTTGATGTTGGATCTGGATTTCTTCTGATTCATTCGCTTCTCTTTGGCGGACCTTGACGGCTTCGTTTTGACACGGGGCTTGGGGTCAACAAGTGCGGCTTCTATCAAACTCAGAAGTCGTTTGATCACCTGTTTTTTGTTGGCCGTTAACGTTCGAAATTCATCGCACTTCAATATCAACTCGCCCGAATGGTAGATGCGATTGGCCAGCCGCTTGCGAAGCTTCATTTTTAAGTGCTCAGGAAACGCCG
>JBGSQJ010000104.1:0-3690 GCA_041738165.1 Bdellovibrionales bacterium | reverse complement strand
CGCATCGGAACTTGAAGCATGTCCAGGGTTTTCGAGCTCTGGCTATTATATGGCTAACGTGGTTTGGCCCGCCTGTGTCTTTCAATTTTGTACCGAGGCCTTCGCCAGCTCTGGTTTCAGAACTTCCCGCATTACCGGTTGCCTGATCCGCCATCCCGACCAACTCTCCTGAACCCGAATAAGCTTTGTCGAGCTTGCTCTGCGCGCCTTTGCTGGCAAATGCACCCAGCAAGCCCACCTTTGTGGGATCTGGTTTTTCACTTTTCATATTGGCGCCTTCTTTAGGAGCCGTCTTAATCGCGCCGCCAGGTTTGGCTGAAGTCATCTTCTTTGGTAGCTTTTCTGAATTCGGTTTCGGCGCCACCTCGGAAGGAGCTCCGGGATTGCCCTTTGTCTCAACGCCGGGTTTTGGCGTTTGTCTGGCTTCTTTTTTCTGAGGCTGCTTAGGAACTGCGGCCTTGGCCTCTTGTTTTGGCTTTTCTTTGGCTTCAATGACCTTGGCCGGTGGTTGATCTTCAACCTGAACGATTTGCTTGGGCCGAGGGACAAACGTCACAATGGCTTTTCGGATGGGCTCTTCAATGCGAGCCTCATCTTCTAGAAGTGGACTTGGCGTATAAATATTCATGTAAAGACCCAAAATCGCAGAAATGGCCATGGCCAAAATGACTCCGGTGACTTCTGACGAAGACATGTCGAGGAGCGGAGCAACAAGTGGTTTTGGAGTTTCCGCGACGTAGCGAATGTAAATAGAAATTAAATCATTTTGAAGCTGAATCTTGACCATTTCACCCTGGCGCAAATCCAATTCAAAATGAGACCCCACGCTGCGAATTAAATTTTGCCTAGTGAGATCGTTAAAGCTCACCGTTTGACCGTCGCGAATCGCTTCGCCCGTCATCTCGGGAGTCAAACAAACAGTTACTGCGGTGCCAATTTTCAAAAGTTCAAAGCGAGATTTAGAAGATAAAATGGGAACCACAACATCCGCATCTTCAGCAGAACTGATATAGACACTGCCCTTGCGACTAAAATGGTTCGACGAAAGTACACGATCGTTCCAAGCGACGATCACTTCGACGACAGTTCCCTTTTGAGGTTTGATGACCTCTTTGAGATTCGAGTACGGGCTTGGCGGCGCGAAAGTCCCGGCCTTAGAAGGCGCACCTGGTGCTGGGGCCGAATTGAATTTTGGGGCCTCGGGCACAGTCGGCGGAATAGCGTGGCTCACAGTTTCAGTGAAAGTCACTGAAGTGGGAATTGCAGGCGGAGGGGCAACGACTTGCACCTCAGGCTTGGGGGGAGCCATAGGCTTTGGCACCCCAACAAAAAATTGAATTCGATAAGGACCTATATGAAATTCATGACCCGAAATCAAAGTCTCTTCAAGAATTCGGCGCCCCTGACAAAACGTGCCGCTCTCAGCGCCTAAATCTGAAAGTACGAATTGGCCATCGCGCTCTTCGATCATGGCATGTAGAAGCCCGATCGATTCGTCTTGCAGTTCAAGCTGAACATCCGCTCCGCGCCCGATGACAATCTGACCCGGATCAAACTGACGCACAGATTCAAGTGTCTCGCCTTTGAATACACGCAGTACAACAGGTGGTCTCAAGTCAATTGCTCCTACTACGCCCGACTTCATCGGCATCCCGACGCATCTCAGGCAAAAAATCTTCTCTCAATTTTATCAGCCGCTTGTAGTTGAACTGTTTCTTCTGCAAGAGATAAAACAATTCTGGCTTTTTCAATTCTCCCTCAACTAGCTCATCTTCAAAATCGATCGTTTGCTTTTTCTTAGAGCCTTTTTGGTTTTGTGCATGTGCTTGAAACACAAATAATGCCAAAAGTGCTACCCCTATTCTAACGGCCTTTTGCAACACCGCAAGCCTCCCCACCAGTCTAGTTTTCACTTAACGCCTTTTCTAGTCTCTCCACTTGCGTTCGCGTCTCTCCATCTTCAATCAAAAATCTAAGTTTATTGAGCTGTTTCTCGCCCTCACTCTTATCGCCAATCTTATGTATCAATACAGAAGTGAGATTGAGCCTGGCGGGCACGTGACTGGTGTTGTCTTCAATCACACTCTCCAAAATAGATTGGGACTTCTTGGTCTCACCAGTTCCCGCAAGTGCAAGCGCATAGTTGCTAGCCACGTTCGCTCCAAAATCACTATTCATCTTTGATTTGACCGCCGAATAGGCGCGCTTAAGTGTTTCTTCAGCCCGAACATAGTCATTGTACTTGAGTGCAATGGCTCCCAAGTTCGCCGCTGACATCCAATAGCTGGCCTGAAGCTCAATGGTTTTGCGATAACCGGCAATGGCTTGTCTCATTTTGCCTTCTAGTTCAGCAATCACCGCCACATTGTTTTGCAAAGCGGGATTGTCGGGGTTTTTGACAAGCGCTCGGAGCAAAATCGTTCGTGAGAGCCCATATTTTTTGGCCCTAAAATAATGAGAGGCAAGAGCACTGAGCGCCGTTAAGCTGTGCTCGTCTTTGCTGAGCAATTCGGAAGTCACTTGAAGCAGCGTTTTTTCATCACCGGTTTTGTAAGCCGAGCCCAGTTGAGAATCTTCGCTCACTCCCAGATCATCATAATTCTGTGCGGGCGCCACTTTCGACTCAAAGGCCGGATACTTCTTAGAGTCCAACCTAGACAGTTCGATCTGGGCGGTTAACATCCCTTCACCATAGCCTTCTAGCTCGGTGCCCTTTTTTATCGCCGCTTCATAGTTGGCCACAGCCTCAGTTTGAAAAGGTTGGGCGATCTTGTCTACGCCCTCTTTGTATTGCTTCATGCCGTCGGCGTCCAATCCCTTGGGAAGTGGCACGCCATAAATCGACGCGGCCATGTGCTGATAAGCTTGGCCTATAAGGGCGAGCGAATTGGCGATCCAAGTGGCATCATCATACGCGATCACATCTTTTAGCTGGTTCTTTAGTTTTTCAAGCAGGGCCAACTTGTCTTGGACAGCCTTGGCCTGAGCCTTGGGATTAGCTGGGATTTTAATTCGGCGAAATTCAACAAATGTATTGTAGACCAGGTGATACTTGGCTTCGGCCGCATAGCTAATGCCTATTGGATTTTCTTTGGTTGATGATTGTTTCTGCCAATAGATCACCTTTTTGAACCAATCCTCTGAGTCGGAACGGCGCCCTTTGAGCTTGTGAATCGTAGCCACCTTATACGCAGCTTCAATTAGGCCCGCTCGATCTTTTGGCCTGGCATCATAGAACTGTTTGTAGAGTGACTGCGCTTTGGTGACCTGACCTCTTCGCTCATGCATCGCGGCCATAAGCAACAAAGCGTCCCAGCGCTCTGAGGCTCTAGATTTGTCGAAGAAATTTTGATAGTTGCTGGCTGCCGAATTGTACTGATTCAATCCATCACGAATAACAGCCGCGTTGTAAAACAACGAAACGACTTGCTTGTCTTTTGGATTCGCCTTCGCGTAATTTTCGAATGCCGTTGCCGCTTTTTCATATTGGCCAGATTTTTCGTACAATGTGCCAATAAACTGCTGAGCCTTCACGCGAAGTGGCGCACTTGGTTTATCTTTGCTGGCGATAACGATCCCGTACATTCCGATTGCGCTACCGATTTCTCCGGCACGTTCAAAATTGACTGCCGAGTTGAAGGCGGCCGAAGTACCTAAATCCGTTCCTGCATTCTTTGTCGAAAATCCTTC
>JBGSQJ010000080.1:0-8936 GCA_041738165.1 Bdellovibrionales bacterium | reverse complement strand
TTCCGCGCTGAATGGCGTGGTACAAGAAGACTGTGTGCAGAGCTTCTCGAATCACATTTTGCCCGCGAAAACTAAACGACAAGTTGGATACGCCCCCAGATATTCTCGCTCCAGGGCAAGCTTTTTTGATCTCGGTGATCGCATCTAAAAATTCAAGGGCGTAGCGATTGTGCTCGGCGATTCCGGTGGCAACCGCCAAAATATTGGGGTCAAAAACAATGTCTTCAGGTGGAAAGCCGATTTTTTGCACAAGTAAGTCGTAAGCGCGTTTGCAGATTCGCACTTTGTCATGGGTGGTTGCCGCCTGACCTAGTTCATCAAACGCCATGACGATGGTCGCGGCGCCAAGTTCGCGAATCATTTGGGCCCGTTTTAGAAATTCTTCTTCTCCGTCTTTAAGAGAAATTGAATTCACCAAACTCTTACCTTGGGTGCACTTGAGGCCCTCAACTAAAATGGCCCAATCGGAGCTGTCGATGACCATTGGCACGCGCGCGATATCAGGTTCAGACGCGATTAAATTTAAGAAGTGGCGCATACTTGCCACGCCATCGAGAAGTCCCTCATCAAAATTCACGTCGAGCAAATTGGCGCCGGCTTGAACTTGCTGTTGGCCGATCTTAAGAGCTTTGTTCCAGTCTTGCTCTTTGATAGCTTTTGAAAACCTTGGCGACCCGGTCACGTTGGTGCGCTCGCCCACAACATAAAAGGGTGAAGGTTGACGCTCTTCGAACTCGAGGCGCTCAAGGCCGCTTAGGCGAAGAGTCGGGTTGATGTGAGTAGGCTTTCTTGGCGCGCGATCCGCAAGCGCTTCTTTGAGTGCTTGAATGTGATCAGGTGTGGTTCCGCAGCAGCCGCCCGCGATATTGATGAGGCCCTCACTGGCCATACTGCGAAGATGCTTTGAAAACGAAGCCGGTGTTTCGTCATAACCAGTTGGAGCTAAGGGGTTTGGCAGGCCCGCATTCGGAAAGCAGCAAATGCGCCGATCGACGAAGCGAGCCAGATCGGACACCACAGGGTGCATCTGCTCGCCGCCCCAAGAGCAATTGATACCGATCGCGGCTAAGTCGAAGTGAGAAATCGAAGTGTAGAAGGCCTCAAGAGTTTGGCCCGACAAAGTACGGCCCGAGCGATCGCCAATGGTGACGGACGCGATGACCGGCACCCGCCGGTTTATTTTTTTAAAGACCTGGCTGATAGCGAAGAGGCATGCCTTTAAGTTTAACGTGTCAAAAGTTGTTTCGGGAAGGAGCAGGTCCACTCCGCCATCAAGAAGAGCTTCGGCCTGTTCGAAGTAGGCACTGTAGAGTTCATCAAAAGTGCAGTTACGAAAACCAGGATCGGTGACCACCGGTGAGAGCGAGAGCGCCCGATTGGTGGGGCCGATAGAACCCGCCACAAAAACTCTTCGGCCGGTGTCTTTTGTAACTTCGGCTTGAGCTCTTTTTGCGGCTGCCACAGCGCCCAAGTTCAAATCGCGAACTCTGTCTTGCAAACCATAATCAACCTGAGAAATTCTGTTGGCGTTGAAGGTATTGGTCTCAATGATATCGGCGCCAGCTAAAAGGTATTTTCGGTGCACGTCAAAAACCGCATCGGGCTGACTTAACACGAGAGCGTCGTTATTGCCCTTGAGAGGCATGTCATGATTTTTGAAAATTTCGCCTCTAAAGTCTTCTTCTTCAAAATGATATTGCTGAAGCATGGTGCCCATGGCGCCATCAAGAATCAAGATGCGTTTTTCGAGCGCCAGAGTGAATTCAGACTTCATCACAGGCGATCCGCAATATCGATCACTTTTTTAACAAGGTGGGCGTCGTTCATCACGTAGAAGTGAAGGTTCATAAAACCCTTGTTCAGGAGTTCTTCACATTGCTTGGCCGTCCACCTTGCGCCAATCTCTGAAGCATTTTCGGGGCTCGACATGATTTCACCAACTAGGTCACCGGGCAGATCGACGTGGAAAGTGCGCGGAATCGATTTGAGCTGACCTGCCGATTTTACAACTTTTAGGCCTGGAATAATCGGCACAGTGATTCCAGCGGCGCGAGCTTGCTCGCAAAAATTAAAAAATTTCTCGTTGTCGAAAAACATTTGCGTAACTATGTAATCAGCGCCCGCATCAACTTTTGCTTTTAAATATTGAATGTCGAGTTTCAAATTGGGAGCTTCGAAATGCTTCTCAGGGTAGCCGGCGACCCCAATGCAATAATCGAGTGATGAAGAATGCGAGAGTTCCTCTAAAAAGCGGCCCTGCCTGAGTTCAAATACTTGTCTAACGAGGTCCGAAGAGTATTCGTTGAAAGAGCGGTCCTTAGAGAATTTCTTGTCGTAATTTGGCCCATCACCTCTGAGCAGTAAAACATTTTCAACGCCTAGGTAGTTGAGTTCGATCAACGCGTCTTCAGTCTCTTCACGTGAAAAGCCTAGGCAAAGCACATGGGCCACAGTGTTCACTTTGAAGCGGTTTTGAATAACTCCGCAAATTCCCAAGGTGCCAGGACGCTTTCGATAGGTCTTGCGGCGAATGGTGCCGTCGGCGTTTTCGTGAAAATAAACCGAAGAGCTATGTGAGGTGACGTCAATCCACTGGGGATTGATGGGCATAATGCTCTCAACGATATCTGTGACCTCTTTGATGGAGCGACCACGGGGTGGGGGAATAATTTCAAAAGAAAAAGCCGGATTCTTTGTCGCCGCAATAATATCTATGACCTTCAATGGATCTTTCCTTTTCTCATTTATTGGACAGAGCTTTAATTAGATCAGTTTTACTCGTAAAACAGAATCTTTTCTGCGCTGAGTTAGAGGGCGATTGACCGGGTAGGTTCGAGTGGGTGTGAATGAGCGGCAACTTGCATTTGGGATTTAAAATCGAGAGAATGCGCCGATGCCAAGAACTGATTTTTTATCTTTTTCGCCTCCGTTTATCACCGACTCAGAGTGTGAGAGCGTTATGGAGGTCCTTAAAGACGGTCAATGGCTCTCATCTGGCCCCAAGACCAAGGCGTTTGAAGCTCGGTTTTGTGAGGTCACCGGCGCTTCAAGTGCTCTGGCGCTGAATTCTTGTACGGCAGGGCTTCATTTGGCGATGGTGCTTCATGGCGTCGGCCCTGGTGACGAAGTGATCACTACACCCATGACCTTTTGCGCGACCGCCAATGTGATCGAGCATGTGGGCGGCCGGGTCGTTCTTGCCGATGTGGACTCAGAGAGTCTGTTAGTTGATCCAAAGGAGATCGAGCGAAAATTGGGCCCAAAGACCAAGGGGCTGGTTCCGGTGCACTACGCAGGTCAGCCTTGTGAAATGGACAAAATCGATTCAATAGCCCAGCAGAAAAATCTTTTTGTCGTCGAAGATGCGGCTCACGCGATTCCATCAAAAATCGGTTCAAACTGGGTGGGCTCGAGCGATAATTTGACCCTATTTAGTTTTTACGCAACAAAAAATATCACGTCGGGAGAAGGCGGAATGATGACCGGGCCCTCCGAGTTGGTCGATCAGGCGCGCGTGATGGCCCTGCACGGTATGAGCCGAGCGGCGTGGGATCGCTTTAACAAAGGGGCCTCGTGGAAGTACGATGTGGTGGCGCCAGGGTTCAAATATAATCTTCCGGATATGGCGTCGGCATTGGGATTGGCTCAGCTCGAAAGACTTGATGAACTCTATGAGAGACGCATGCAAGTCGTCGATTTTTATGAATCGGAATTTGTGAGGTTAGACTTTGTAAGCCCCTTGAAAGTGCGCTCGGGCGTGCAGTCATCGTACCATCTGTACGTTATTCAGCTGGAACTCGATCGGCTGAAGATAGATCGAGATCGGTTTATCGTTGAACTTGCCGAGCGTAATATTGGATCAAGTGTTCACTACACTCCGCTTCACATGTTGTCTTTTTACGCCAAAAAATATGGTTGGAGAGAGAGCGACTTCCCAAATGCGGCCAGAGCATTTAAGCGAATCGTGAGTTTGCCGTTGAGTTCAAAAATGACCGTACGTGATGCCGCCGATGTCGTTGAGGCCGTCAAAGCCATTGGTGAGCTACACCGTCGATGATGAAACGCTTGCTTGATCTGATCTTGGTGATTCCCGGAATTGTAGTTCTAGGCCCTGTTGCTGCGCTGATTGCGATTTTGATAAAATTTGGCGATGGCGGCTCGGTTTTTTTTAGGCACGAGAGAGTTGGCCGCTATGGCAAACCTTTTAGAATGTTAAAATTTCGAACCATGATTGAACGTAAGCCCGGCGCCTTGGGTGCGGAGCTCACCGTTGCTGGTGACCAACGGGTGACAAGAGTTGGTCGGTTTTTGCGAAAGACCAAGCTGGATGAACTGCCACAGCTGATCAATGTGCTTTTGGGTCAGATGAGTTTTGTTGGTCCAAGGCCTGAAGTAAAAAAGTACGTTGATGTTTATTCTCCCGAAGAGCGAAAAGTGCTCGAATTAAAGCCGGGCATCACTGATCTGGCGTCATTCGCGTTTTTTGACGAATCAGAACTTCTGGCCAAGGCCGCTAACCCCGAGCAGTTTTACGTGTCGGTTTTGATTGGTGAGAAAATTCGAATCAACCTTGAGTACGCCCGCAAGTCCAACGTGATCACCGACCTCATTTTGATTTTTTCTACCGTGCTTAAGTCACTAGGGTTTCGGCTCGATCTTTTTAGTTGGCTGAGCGTAGCCCCGCCGTCACTGGTGAAGCTCTAGTGCTTTCGCTGATTTCTGTGCTTTTGATTCTGTATGTGGCTGCACTTCATGTCTCGATGGCGGCGATGGAGATTATAGCTTGGACCCTTGGGGCAATGGTCTTGGTTTTGAGTCTTGCATCAAATCGTCGGCTGATTTGGCAGGGACTGTTGGCAGATAAGTTTCTCCTGATCGCTCTGGCTTTGCTCACTTTTTGGGTTGGAGTCACCAGCTCGTGGTTTTCTCTCGGATTTATGAGATGGGCGGCGCTACTCGTATTGCTGCGAGTGGGCCTCGAATTGGCTTGGACGGCAAAGTTTGAAAGATCACTGGTTGGTACATGGTGCATGGTTCTTTCAATCACTGGCCTTTATGCCGTTTTGCAATTTTTTACTGGATGGGATTTTGTACGCCCAGATCGTCATTTAGTTAACCCTCAAGGTGGCGGTGTGTTTAAAGCCATTGGTTTTTTCTCAATGTCTTTGACCTTTGCTTATGCCATTGGGCTTTCAACAGTGAGCGTTTCAACGGCGTCGCTTAATAGGTTGGGGCGTAGAGCCTGGCCGATATTGGCACTCGGAACTCTTGGAGTTTTGGCGTCGATGTCGAGGGGCGCTTGGCTCTCGTTGGTGATTTGTATTTTTATTTATGCCTGGTTTAGGGCGCGCCGAGTGTTTTTGCCGTTAGTGTTGGCCCTCGGCTTAGGAGTTGTGGCGCTGGCCACTCTTAATGATGGCTTGGGTAGCCGAGTGCGCGATATGGTTGAGATGAAGTTAGACAACAGTATGAATACTCGTGTTCACCTATGGACGGCCTACAGCAAGCTTTTTGAAAGTCATCCACTCTTGGGTGTAGGACTTCATGACGGTCATAAGCAGTTGCCTCAAACTTATGAACAATATGGGATAGCCGAAACTTTCGTTTCACACGCTCACAACGTGTACCTTCAGTGGTTGGCTGGCACAGGCGTGGTAGGTTTGCTTTTGTATCTTTTTGTTTGTCTGTGGTTTCTTATCCGGGCGTGGAATTTGAGACATTCCTCCGATTGGGGATGGGGACTTTTTTTAGCGCAAGTTTTTTTGCATTTTGGCGCTCTGACAGAAAATAATTTTTTCGACGGAGAAGTGAATCATTTCATCGTTTTTATTTGGGCGTTGACTTGGCACCTATCAGATCAAACTGTTCGGGCCAGCCAATTGGCAGTGACTACCAAAGAGAACTGAGAAGGGTCTCGGTAAGTTCTTGGGTCGCGCAGCAGGCTCATAGTTGAATCGTTGAAGACCTCTTGTAGCTTAGTCAATTGAGCGTGAACTCCACTTTCGATATGGCTTGCCAAACCACCTTCATTTAGCCAAAGACTCGAATTATTTGAAAAAGCACGTTTGGCTCTTGTGAACGCAATCGCTTTCGGGAGCCCTCGCCTTCTCGCTAGTTCTCGCAAAATGAATTTTCCGTAACCATTTTTCACTTTGTGTTCAGTGCTTAGAGAGGAGCCTAGCTCGATCATTCGATAGTCCAAAAACGGCATACGACTTTCAACCGAATGGCCCATTGAGTTTCGGTCTTCGTAACGAAGCAAAGTGAGCAGACTCGCAAAACCGACATCGGCCATTTGTCTTGAACGTAAGTCAGGGTAGTTTCTGAGTCTTAGAGCGAATTTCTCATTGAGGCTGTGGTCACGAAACGGCGATTCATACACGGCTGCTTTTTTATACCGGCTTCGCTGCTGAAACATTTCTTTTAAGAGCTTTGAATCACTTGCCAGCATTCGGGCAATGCCGAGGCCGACACTCATAGCCCTGGAGTAATTGTTCTGCTTCAAAAGTTCCTTTAAATAGAAAAACTGAAACTTTCTATAGCCCATAAAGACTTCGTCAGCGCCTTGCCCGCCCAGGGAAACGCGAAGGCCACTTCGATTCATGGCCTCAAAGACTCGGTTTTGCGCAAGCACAGTAGGGTCAGCAAAAGGGGCCTCTTGATCAAACAAGACCTTCTCGAATGTGTCGCAAACGCGGTTCAAAGGAAGATCAACGTGATGAAGTTCAATCCCTAAGTGTTTTGCGGTCAAGCTGGCAAGTGCGCTTTCGCTCTCAGCGTCACCGAGAGCTCCAAAAGAAAAAGCCTGAAATTTTTGCGAGCTGAGCTCGCGTGCATAGCTGGCAATCAATGCCGAATCAAGCCCGCCGCTTAAAGAGAGAGTGATTGGAACATCCGAGCGCATACGAACTTCGACAGCCGACCTCAATGTTTCATCAGTTAGCTTAAGCGCCTTTTCAAAGTCCAATGCGTCGAGTTCTGGCATTAGCCGATCAGGCAGCGAGTAAACTTGGCGAATATTGACACTTGGGCCTTTGAGTTCAAGTACATGCCCGGGCGGCAAAGATTGAATTTCGTCATAGGGGGAAGTGCCATGGGTGTCTTCGTAAAGGCTGTAGAGAATCCCATGACTCATGTATTCGTTTGATGGTTTCGGATTAAAAAATCTGGCTAGTGCCTGCGTGGTGCTAGCAAAGGCAAACTGATTGTTGCGATTGTAATAGTAGCAAGGTTTTACGCCAAAGCGATCTCGAGCTAAGGTCAAAGTCTCAGTGAGCGGGTTCCATACGGCAAAGGCAAACATGCCGTTGATCTTTTGATAAAAATCAGGGCCCCAGCGCAAGAAAGACTTCAGCAAAACTTCAGTGTCACCGCGAGTGATAAAATTCTCACCTAAAGCGGTGAGTTCTTCGCGAAGCTCCCGGTAATTATAGATTTCGCCGTTATAGACAATGCAAGCGCCGGTGCTTGGGTCCACAAAGGGTTGATTGGAGCTTTCAGTGAGGTCTAAAATGGCCAAGCGGTTATGAGCAAGTGCAATGCGCACATCTAAAACACTCAAATTGATCTGAGAGTTAAAGTCCGGCCCTCTTCGATGTTGGCCTTCGATAATCAAAGGCATAAGAGGGTTCAATTCATCTGAGCGAGATATCGCTCCGCCTATTCCACACATAAAGTAGCCTCTCACTATCCTGGAAATGCGTCTGGCCTGGCAACTCCATTCACAATGACTCGTCGCAAAATGGGCTTGGGATTGGCGTTTGCCAGTGGGTGGTGGTCAAAGGCAAGGTAAGCCATATGATTGAGTTAAAAGTCTGGGTCAAAGAGAACCAGAATCTGCTGCTTGGGTGGGTATGTGGACTGATGCTTTTGTCCCAAGTGTTCAACCTTCATACCTATGTGGTGTTGACCGTTGAAAATCAGGCCGTGGTGGCTAGCAACGATGACGATGCTTCATGGAACATTGCTAAGACGATCAAAACTAGATGGTGGAAAGACAACGGCTGGGTGCTTTATGGGCCTTTTTACTTTCGGCTGAACCACTCAAATCAATATTTCTGGGCGCGAACAGCGGCTCCGACTGGGACTAAAGACACTCACATCTGGGAGCGAACAGCCCATCACTCGGTGATGACGGTGTCCCTCGTTTCGGTGGTTGGCGTGGCTTTAATTTTGGCGTCAATGTTGTTTTCGCCTTGGTGGGCGAGATTTTTGTTTGCCGGCGCCATGACGTCTGCGCTTTTGAGCGATCCGGTTTGGGTGCAATTTGTGCTTCGCGCGCATCCAGACCATCTTTTTAATTTGGTGGTGGCGGGAGCGTTTTTGTTGATGGTTAAAATGTTTTGTGAACCTGACAAAAAACTCTGGCAATGGCTGTCTGGAATATTATGGGGCGTCTCTGTTTCT
Source organism: Bdellovibrionales bacterium (assembly GCA_041738165.1). Taxonomy (GTDB): domain Bacteria; phylum Bdellovibrionota; class Bdellovibrionia; order Bdellovibrionales; family UBA1609; genus JALHOQ01. Next base: position 530 of record JBGSQJ010000080.1, on the reverse strand, counting down.
GTTAAGATGACTCTGTCACTTTGTGCGCCCGGTTTTTTGCTTTTGTTCGTGCCACCGTTTACAAAATTGCGTTGGAAAAGGGGCTTTTATTATTTAGGCATCATGCTTTTGGCTTATTTTGTAATTGGGTTTCCCCAAACGATCGTATTGGACCGGCCAATAAAAATGCTTCGCCATGTTGGTGGCTTAAGCGCCGACCCAAATTTAGAGTCTATACTCACTTGGTTCAGATGGTTTTTCGAGCAGATGTGGCGCCCCACCTTGGTGATTTTGGTCGGGGCTTTGCTGCTTCCGCGAAAATTTGAGGCTATCTGGCCTAAGACCGACGGTTGGAGATTGACGGCGTTTGTGTTTTTACCTTTTGTGATTTTGCTTTCGAAAAACATGATGGTGCCTTCAAGCCACTATGTCTTGCCCTTTGCCACATTCTTTTTTATGTGGCTTGGACTTCAAGTATTGAGGGTCAAGTGGCAGTGGACAGCGCGCCCGCTTCGTCGAGGCTTGGCCTTTTTCGCTCTATGGGTGGGTGT
>JBGSQJ010000079.1:0-6899 GCA_041738165.1 Bdellovibrionales bacterium | reverse complement strand
AGTGTCAATACTGTTCCGCTCAACAGTCCCCACGCCAACGCCATCGCCATCGGAATAATAAATTCATCAGATCCACCAATCCCATACGCCGTTGGCATCAATCCACAAACCGTTGTGAGGGTCGTGACCACAACGGCTTTGAGTCTTAGGCTTGACGCTTCGATTAACACCTCTTTGAGACTTAACTGTCCCTCGCTTTTGAGCTGCTCAATAAAACTGATCAACACAATCCCAGAGTTTACGATGATTCCGCCAAGTCCAACCACACCGATAAGCGCCAAAAAACTCACGGGCCGGCCGTGAAGCAAAAAAGCCACCGAGACGCCTACTAACCCCAAAGGTATTGTTGTCAAAATAATCATAGGCCGAATGTACGAGTTGAACATAAAGACCAGGAGCGCGAAAATTCCAATTAACGATAAGATCAAAGCCTGAAACAGAGATTCCATTGACTCGGCCGTTCGCTCGGCCTCACCGCCAAATTTTAAATTTACATCTTTGTACTTATCAGCGATTTCTTTGAATTTTTTCTCGACGATCAAATTGGCTTCAACGGAAGTGATCAGCTCATCATTGATGTTGGCCGTTACGGTTTTAGCCCTTTTGAAATCCGAGCGTTTGATATGGGCCGATCCGCCCTTTTTTTCAAGACTCGCAATTTGATTGAGCGCAATGAGATTGCCTTGTCCATCCATAACCCGAAGCCCTTGCAACTGAGAACTCGAGGCTCGATGTTCATCATCCAATCGAACAAAATAATCGACCTCTCGATTGTTGAGCGTCACGTCGCCCACTTTTTCACCAGCCATGGCGATGCGTATCGCCGTACCAACACTCGACAAGTCCAAGCCTAGGCGCCCCATGTGATCTTGGTTAAGATTGACAAAAATCTCGTCGGCTCCAATGACATCATTCACCCTGGCGTCAAAAACGCCTTTGGTATTTTTTAACTCTTCTACAATGATTGTCGTCACCTCATCGAGGCTATCCACCCGATTCGAACGAAAAACCGCCGTCACCGGATCTCCCACTGGGGGACCATTGATCGCGGCCTCATGACTTAATGTCACAACTCCCTCTATTTTGATCTCGCGCAACTCTTTTAACACATCGTTGGTCACTCGATTATTTTTTGCATCTTCCGACATAAAAAGCATGAGCATGCCGACATTCTCACCCCTTTGCGATTTTGGATCGCTAAAGTCTTGCTCGGCCATTCCGACTTTGCCGATAACATAGTCCACATCATCCTTTAAAATTTCTTTCACTTTCAGCGACAGTTCGCCGACCCTCAATTCTGTTTCTTCTATTTGAGTGCCCCTAGGCATCTCAAGGCGTGATATGTATATTTCAGTTTGATCTGCCGGAAAAAGAATGAACTTGTTCACCACCGCCATTAGAAAGATCGAACCAATGATCAGTCCGCTGAAAATTCCGAACGCGATGTAACGATGTTCAATCAGCCAAGTCACAGAGGCCTTGAACTTGGGCAACAAATAGACCTCGAACCAATCTGCAGACTTGCCTGACTCGCTTCTGGTTTTATCTCGCCCTGCGAGCAAACGAACTGGCAAGAAAAAGAATCCTTCGGCTAAACTTAGCAAAAGAGCCGCCGACACGACGATTGGAATTCCCCGAATAAACTGGCCCATCACGCCTTTAGTGACCAACATCGGCATAAATGCCGCAATCGTGGTTAAAGCTGTAGCGGTAATCGGCAGCCACAAATCAGCTATTGATCGAGACGCCGCCTCGCGGGGCTCTACTCCCTCGTTTCGCAAACGTGCAAAGTTTTCGCTTAAAACCACAGCGTTATCCACAAGCATACCTAGAGATATCACCAGTGCCAGAATCGAAATCGTATTGAGACTCATCCCGACTGAAGACATGTAGCCAACAGTCCCAAGCACAGCTAGCGGAAGCGAGAGGGCCGCCATAAAGCCCACCCGCCCAGGCAAAAAGATCATCAAAAATACGAGAACCAAACCTAAACCCACTAGACCATTTGAACCCAAAACTTGAACTCGGCTTGCGACTCTGCGGCCTTCATCATTAAAAATTTTAAACTGAAGCTGATCGCCGTATTTCGATTCGAAACGCTTAAGCGAACTCTTGATCTCATTCGACAGGTCGATGATATCTTCCCCGCCCTTTTTAGAAATCGTGATCAACGTCGCCTCTAAACCACCGTACATGGCAAGTGTTCGAGGGTCTTGCATATCGTCTTTTACAACCGCGACATCTTTTAATAAAATTCTTTCGCCGGTAAAATTGGAGCGCACGACGAGATTCTCGAGCTCCTCTACCGATTTCATTTTTCCTTCAACACGCAGAATGGATTGACTTCCACCAGACTCGAGCTCACCCGCTGGAATATTGACATTTTGTTGGCGCAAACGGTTGGCCACTTCATTTAATCCAACATGGTACCGATTTAGCCTCTCAGGGTTAATGTAGATATTAAATTGCCTATCGCGAAAACCCGTCAGAGTAACAGAAGCCACTTTACTATTGTCTTCAATTTCATCTTCCATCTCGCGCGCCACCCGGTCACGCAGTCGACCTGTGTTGGGCCCAATGACCGCGAGCTCGATAACCGGGAACTCATCTGACTTAATTTCTAAAAAGTCTGGTGGATTTTCTAAGTCATTTGGCAATCCCGGCGTTCGATCAACCGCACGCTGAAGATCTGCGATCACCTCTTTGACGTCATAATGATCAATATCGACTATTGTAACTATACGGCTAAGGCCCGCCTGAGACACGGATTTGACCTCTTTAAGACCACTGACAGAGCGAATTTCATCTTCGATCGGTTTGGTGATCTTGGCTTCAATGTCTTCGGCGGAAGCACCATTGTATTGAGTCGTGATAATCACAGATCCAATATCCACGCTCGGAAACGTTTCAGATCTCAAAGCCATGAGCCCCGTGACTCCATAAATCACGAAGCCGGCCATCATCACCCAAGTGAATTTCGAATTGTTAATGAAAAATTCTGCCAGTTTCACTGTTTAACTCCCAGCCATTTTGTTGAGGTGGCACGAGCTGTGGTTTGCAACCTTGAAGTAGTCATAAAGGGCATGAATCACAGAGAGCTTAGTTTGAATGACCTGAAGCTGCGAATTGAACAAAGTGTCTTGCTCAGAGACAAGCTGAGTGAGTGAAATTCGAGCTTGACGATATTTTCGCTGAGTCGAAGAGACACTTTTTTCGAGCGCTTCGACATTTGCATTTTGCGTGCGCGCCACGTCTCTCAAAAGCGCCAACGCTTTTACGACTTCTTTATGCGTCTCTTGTACTTTTAGCCTCATAATCTCAACTTGTGAGCCGAGCTGATCGTTCACAAAGCGTTTATGAGCGTTTTCAGCTTTTGAGGCCGTGCCTTCAAGGGGAATCGTCAGCGCTACGCCAAAACCATAGCCGTCTTTTTTGTTTGTGTTGTACTCATCTATGGCATTGCCGAAACCCTGATCCACTCCACTTTGTTGGTAATAAGATGTCGCCTTGAGATCCCAATCGCCAGTGGCTTTGGCCTTACGGCTCTCCGCCTTAAATTGCTTTTCGGCCCAATCGATCATCGTGTAATAGTCAGTCTCAGTGGGTTTCAGCTTTGGATTGGCGGTAATCTGATCGACGCACTTTAAGACCTCGCGAATAGTTGTATCTAAATCATTGGCCTTCGGCTGAAGTTCATCTTCGGCTAATGCCGGCACCCATTTTCGCAGCTGGCCTAAAAGTTTTTCTCGCTCATAGCGAAAAAGGTAGGCGCTCGACTCACGGGACTGTACCATCGCCGTATTTCTTGCGACATCGCCCTGGTCGGCATTGCCGGCTCTCAAACGCCGTGTCGAATCTTGAAGCTGTTTTTTGGCCGTTGCAATCAAAGCCTCTGAGAGTTGAAGCGAGTAGCCATTGGCTACGATGGACCAAAAGAGTTTTCGAACTTCCAATTCAAATTCGTTTCGGCTGAGCTCACCCAGCACTCGGGCGCGCTCGGAATTCGCTTTGGCTGATCTAAGTTCAGATAAATCCATTCGGCCCAAAAGATTCTTGAGCAAATCGATTTCAAGGGAAACCTTTGTGCCTGCTCGAGCGGCATCATTGATCACTCCGCTTTTGGTGTTGATCGAATTGGCAAACCCTTCGACTCCAACCTTGACACCATAAGGGGTCTGCTTGGCCACGCCGACAGAGACAGTCTTAGTTGGTGAGTAAACCGGAATGAAAGAGGCCATGCCGTCTTCGTTTGAAGTGGAATAGTCGTAGCCCACGGTGCCCTTGGTCTCAAATTTTCTCTGCACGGTTAAAGATTCGAAATCGACCTGGGAAGAAGCTCCGCGAATGCGGTCGAGCTCTGGCGATCCAAGACGAAGTGATTTGATTAAATCCACTTCGGTGAGCGGCTTGATTGCGGAGTGGGCTGAATTCGCAAAAAACAAAATGGCAGCTGAACAACAAAATATACGACTCAAGACCATATGGGCTCCCCGTGCAATTGGCGGTGAAGCCGAAGATTAATTGTCGCCCCTGAAGTTGACAACTCAAATTTTAAACAAACGTTTGATTGTTCTCATAAGCTACTGGAATTTATATATATTTATAAAGTAAACCCAAAGTCCGGCGCATGACATTAGAACCAAAGGCCAGAGGGTCATGTGCATTCCCAAGACTCGAAGCTTGAAATTCATCTTGGCCGCGCGAAAGGCCTGAAAGTGAAGCACTCGGCCAATCGTAAACACGGTAAGAACCAGGTGAAGAGCCCAGCTGGGTAAAGAATGGGACCATTCAATCAGGGCCGACAACACCAGCACCATCGGCACATAGGCCACGAAGTTCGCATGGGCACTCACCAAGGGCGCAATTTCACCGTTTGGGCCAGATCCCATTGAAACCTGGTGGCGTCTTCGAGCGGCAATCGTCGCGATTGAAATTTTAAATAAGAGAAGTCCCAATAGACTCGCGTAAAGAAGAGTTGTCATAGCGATACCAACTACCCAGAGTAAAACTAAATGTCACGACAAGAATCGACTGAACCGCACAAGGCTTCAGTACCAACGTTTTACTTTGCGCACATTGTGATTCCCATAATCCACAATATATAGATCGCCGTCAGCATCGAATTCAATGTCTGCAGGTTGAGTTAGGTTCGCTGCGTTCGCAGCAATACCCTCTTGAGAGTTATCGAGACTGCCCGCTGAACGCCCAGAAACGCTGCCTCCGATTGTCAATGTAGCCATCCCCGAAACTCGATCGAGACACTTGATGTAAGTGTTGTGTGCCGAAACTACATAAGATGAGTAGCAAACTTGCGAGTCATTCACGGCGAGGCCCTCCATTGTATTTGCGCTGATGGCTCCATCTTGATAGAGACTTTTTACGTAGTTGGCCGAGGCCGATACGCCGAGAACTGTTGTTGCTCCGCCTGTGGTGTTGAAGTACTTAATCTTGCGGTTTGCAGTGTCCAATACAAAGTAGCCACCAGAAAGCAAGGGGTCGGCTTTTATTCTTTGCACCTTGGCGCCAAAACGCGCACTCAACGGTGGCGCATCTATGTCGCCACTGGTTCCTACAAGGCCTGCGACAGAGATAATGAACCCTGTTGAGTCTATTTTGGCGATCGCCGACGTATTAATGCCGACCAACAAACCGCCGTCGTTAGTTAACTCCACACTCGTTGGGTTTAAAGGATATTGATTGGCCTCTAGACCATCAGTAAATGCCCCACAAGTGCTCACGCCGCCAACTTTGCTTACACTAAATGCACTAACTAAAATGTTAAAAAAACTGGTAGGCGCTCCGGTACGATTGAAATTACGAATTCGACAATTTGACCCACCCATGGTCATGTACACCAGCTGTGTTGATGCTATAGTAAAATCACCAACAGCGGCCGATAGAATCGACGACGCAAGCGGGGCCAAGTCATCTGCGGTGTCGGCGGTTCCTCCGCCACCTAAAATGTTTTCAATGTAGCCTGTCGCTATATCTAATCGCCTAAAAACACTGTTGGCCGCCAAATCGGTGATCACCATGCTGTTGGTGGAAGCGTCATACCGCATATTCGATGGGGCAGTCAGATTCGCAGAAACAGCCGAGTGCAAAGCGGCAGAAGTGTATCCAAGGCGCACTTCGCCCGTACCCAAAAATGGAGTGACGATCCCAGAGGTCAGATTCATCTGCAATACATACCGATTCATCTTGTCGGCGACCACTAGGCGATCCGCCTCTAAAACCATGCCCATCGGCTGGTAGAGCTTGGAAGTGATGGCATCTGCATTGAAGGTAGGCGCACCGATTGTCCCTGTACCCCAGATTGGCTGCCCTTGGTAGGCCGGCACGGAAGCCGATCCAATTGTAGCAGATGTACCCAAATTGTTTATATAAACGATTCGGCTGGTCGTGTTGTAGGTAATGTAAAATCCTTTAACGGTCGCTGGGTCGTCGATCACGAATGACGTAGGCAATGGGAACTTTGTGTTTAGCGCAGACGTGGCTGTGCCCGTTCCACTTGAACAGCCCGAAGTCATACCCGCGATCGTTGTCACCATGCCAGATGCGGCATTCGTTTCGTTGAAATAACCAATACTGCCGCCTGTGTTGTTTAGAACCCGAAGCGTGCACTGAGAAGAAATGTAATCTAAGAAATAGAGGTTTCCGCTCGCATCGAATTTGATGTCTTTTACAGCTCTGATTTGAGCTGATGCGGGCGCGCCGTCTGCTGATCCACCAGATCCCGTCCCGACCTCCGTGTAGGCCATGCCGTCACTAAGGTTCACTTTCTTTAATCGAAAGTTGCCATTGCAGCCCACATAAAGATACCCACCATGGAGGGCTATACCTGCTGCACTTGCGCATGCGTGCGTGGTGCCCAAAGTCCCGTTGGTGTGAGAAACACC
>JBGSQJ010000461.1:0-4668 GCA_041738165.1 Bdellovibrionales bacterium | reverse complement strand
CCATCTGAGATGTTCAAAAAGGGCGATAAAGTTCGCGCGGTTGTGCTTGGTGTGGACATCGAAAACGAGCGCTTTAGCCTCGGTTTAAAGCAGCTTGAGTCTGACCCTTGGGCCAACATTGATGACAAATACAAAATTGGTTCTCAGTACGATGTAAAAGTCGTTAAGGTGGCTGATTTTGGTGTGTTCGTCGAGCTTGAGAGTGACGTTGAAGGTTTGATTCACATTTCAGAGTTGTCTACGAAGCGTGTAGATAAAGTCGAAGATGTGGTCAACGTGGGCGACACACTCAAAGCCGAAATCATCACGGTTGACCAAGATTCTCGCAAAATCGGTTTGAGCGCGAAACTCGTGAAGCTTCGTGAGCAAAAGGCGGATGTTGAGGATTATGTCAAAAAGGCTACGGCCACTTCGAAGACCAGCTTTGGCGATCTTTTTGGAGATGCGTTTAAAAAGGCGTCTTTGGATCAAGATGGCAAAGAGGGAGCCGCAAGCAGCGAAGGCGAATCGAAGACTGACGAGTAGGCATGAAACGAGTCGTACAGTTTTTGTTTTTGTCGATTTTAGTTTTATTCATCGGCGGATTTTTATTGGGGTTGGGCGGATTGCTCAGCCTCTTTTCAATTGAAGAGGCCAGCTTGAGCAAAGCCTCGATCTTGGCGTTGGATCTCGATGATGTCATCGATGACGATACGACGGCGCTCAAGATGTTGCGCAAATACCGAGATAAAAAAGATGTCAAAGGCGTCTTGATTCGCATTAGCTCTCCAGGCGGGGTGGTCGGTCCAAGCCAAGAGCTCTACGCCGAAATCAAACGAACCCGAGAAGAATATAAGAAACCCGTTGTGGCCTATTGCAGCTCGATTGCGGCATCTGGGGCCTACTACGCGGCTGTGGCGGCCGATAAAATTGTGACCACGCCTGGATGTATGATGGGCTCAATCGGGGCTATTATGAGCTTTGTAAATCTTGAAGGTCTTTACGATTGGGCCAAAGTGAAAAGATACTCAATCATGACAGGAAAGTTTAAAGATTCGGGCGCCGAATACAAAAGCATGGACCCAGAGGCTCGGGCTCTTTTTCAAGAGATGCTCGATGATGTTTTGTCGCAGTTCAAGCAAGCCGTGGCTGAGGGGCGAGGTCTTAAACCCAATCAGCTAGACCCGTATGCAGATGGCCGTGTGTTCACGGGTCAACAAGCCGTAAAACTCGGATTTGCCGATCAAGTTGGAACTTGGGATGATGCTTTGAAGCTGATTGGTGAAATGACATCACTTGGCGACAAACCTGAGGTGTTCAAGCCGACACCGCGAAAGAGTTTTCGTGAATTTCTAGAAGAGGCGTCTGAGTCTGAAAGCCACTTTAAGCAGGGTGTGCAATCGCTTCTTAATACTAAACATGCGGGCGTCCCGTTGTTTTTGGCTCCATCTGTGGGTGGATTTTGAAAAAAAAGAAATCGCTTAAAAAGACTCACAAGCGATCTGGATCGGCCGAAAAATCTAAAAAATTAAAAAAAGAAATTCTTGCCGATATTTGGCCTCAAGAGCGAGATTTCTTTGAGCGTCCTGAACGCTTTCGCTATGTGCGAAAACTCATTAAGCCCAAGACTTGTGTGTTTTGCCAGGGCGCAAAAGCTAAAATCGAATCGGGTTCGTTGGTGCTCTGGCGCGACGAAGACTCGATGGTGATGCTCAACAAATACCCCTACAACACGGGACATCTCTTGATCTTGCCGACTCTGCATGTCGGCGACATTTGGAATGTCGACGAAACCACGCTTGGCAAAGTGATGCGTCTTATGAAGCAGAGTGCTCGGTTTTTAACTCAGAGTCTTGGTTGTCACGGCATGAATATGGGTCTCAATCACGGCGCGGTTGCTGGCGCAGGTCTACCAGGTCACATTCATTGGCACATTGTTCCGCGTTGGTCGGGAGACACTAATTTTTTTCCGCTCATAGCCGAAACCAAGGCTTTGCCTGAGACATTGACGCAAACCTATAGTAAGCTGAAGCCCTATTTTGCAGAGATGGGTCAGATATGAAGCTATCTTTTGAACTCGATCATTTAGGCGTAGCTGTTGAGAGTTTGGCCGAAGGGCAGACGTTTTACAAAGCGCTGGGCCTTGGCGAAATGCATGTTGAAGAAGTCCCGACTGAACAAGTGCGAGTGGGAATGTTTGACTTAGACAATGACTCGCGAATCGAACTGCTCGAACCCACCGATGAAAATAGTCCTGTTGGCAAATTCTTGAAAAAACGTGGACCTGGAATTCATCACATTTGTCTTCGTGTGGGCGACATTCGTCAGGTGCTCTCGGCTCTGAAGGCTCAAGGCGTGAGATTGATTCATGAAGAGCCGCGCCCAGGCGCTCATGGGTGCCTGGTGGCGTTTATTCATCCCCAATCGACAGGTGGAGTGCTCATTGAACTCAGTCAACCCGGAGAAAACGCGTGAGTGCGCCACAGATGCAGTTCTCAGTGCCAATGACGAAAACGGTTAAGGCCTTAATCATTGCGAACGTGTCAATTTGGGTGGTGCTCGTTCTTATCATTCAAGGTTTTTTGGTTTCGGGAACGCCGGTTTTTGATTATTTGGCGCTCACGCCGGCAAGAGTCTTTAATGATTTTTGGATTTGGCAGCTTGGCACCTACATGTTCTTGCATTCTCATGGCGTCTTTCACGTTTTGTTCAACATGCTAATACTCTGGTGGTTTGGCTCAGAGCTCGAGGGGCGTTGGGGCTCTAAGTTTTTTTTGCAGTACTTTTTGACCTGCGGCATTGGTGCGGGTTTGATTTATACGGCTTGTACAGTGATTTACACTTATGCCACCGGCAATCTCGTGGCGATCACCAGCCCGCTCGTGGGCGCTTCAGGAGCCACATTTGGCTTGCTCTTGGCCTATGGCCTCATCTTTGGAGAGCGCGAGATTTATTTCATGATGTTGTTCCCGATGAAGGCCAAATATTTTACGGCAATCATCGGTGCGGTGGAGCTTCTCACACTTCTGGATTCTGGCTTTAGCTCGCGCGTTTCAAATTTGGCCCATTTGGGCGGCCTCGTGGTGGGCTTTGTTTACCTGACCGTGGTGGCTCGCATGCGGGCAGGGGCGAGCGGCAAAGACAAGCGAAGTGTGAGGCGTGGACGAAGTTTGAAGCTAGTGGTAAACAATGAGCAGGGTGAGTCCAAAAGCGACGACAAAAAAGGCCCCAAGTACTGGAATTAAATTTTTTTGTGAACTTTAACTAGAACCGAGGAGAAACTATGGATATCAATAAAGCTCTCGAAACCATGAAGTACGATGTTCGCATGATCGATTGGAATCTCAATCAAGGTTTGCTCAAGCCCAATGAACTCACTCAGCAACTTGCAAGCTTGCCTGACTCTAAGCCTCAAGCCGAAGAAGTGACCCTCGAAGATATTGAAGAGTACAACGACTAGGGGCTGTTAAAAGCAGATTGAAGATTCCGTTGAGGAGCCCATGATTCCCCAATGATTTCGTAACCTGATTCTTTGCGAAGGGCATAGATAGTCTTCGTGCCCACGTCTTGCATTTTGTCTGATCGATAATGCTGTATAAAGCGAAAAACGATTTTCTTATCTTGGTTGAAAACTTGAACGTCTCTTAGCTCGACATTTATGTACTCATAATTTTTGCTTAGATTCTTCTTGAAGCGGCGCCACTGACTTCGATTCATGCCATTGCTAGAGAATTTTTCTGAATAGTACGACATGTAGTTATCGAGATCTTTATTGCCCCAGGATTGGCGCCAGCCCTCGAGCCAATTGATCAAACCGGTCTTGGTATTGGCCCAATCTTTTGAGTTGAGATAATTGACCTCATCGACAATCACCATCGGGGTGCTTTTGAGTTCGATGTATTTTGCGAGGTCTTCAATCACTTGATTGCGCACCACCACACAGCCTCTTGATCCGCGTAGCAAGCTCTTGGTATCGGGAATGGCGTGAAACCAGATGCCGTTACCAGTTTTTCGCTCCAAGCGATCAAAGTAGTTGGGGTAATCCAAGGTAAATATTTTGACCCCGTAATTTGTGTAGTCCACAGCGCGGCCGTCTTGCGTAGTTTGAAAAAAATAAACTCCCTCTGGGGTGCGGTGATCGCCTTGCACAAGTTTGTCACCGCCCCTGCGGCCAATATCCGTTGGCCATGCGCCAACGAGCTCCAACGTGTCTTCGGCATTTTTCCAAACAGTGAGCGTGCGGCGAGCTTTGTCGACTAAGAAGGCGAAGGGTGAAAAAACACCATTTGATGTGTTGAGTGAAAGCAGAACGTTCGGAAGTTGGCCACTTTGGGGGACTTGCGCAACTGGGTCTGAGTCAAGCGCCCACAAAGGTGTCGCAAATTGAAGCGCGAGCACCAGCCATAATGATCTAAGAATTCGATATTCTCTTAGCATTCCATCTCTTTGACTCATATTGTGACATCTCTGATTATCACGAGACTTTAGCCTATGGTCAATTCTCCGATAAGATCATCATAGGGAAACTAGTCTATGGCCGAAGCGCAAGTTGAAAAGCCCAAAAAGAATTTCAAAAAGATCCTCACATTTGCATTGATGGGGGTCAATTTAATCGGCTTAGGGCTAGGCTCCTACCTCGTATTTATCTCGACCCTTGGTGTGTCGCACAAAGCCACTGCGAACGAGCAG
>JBGSQJ010000460.1:0-4201 GCA_041738165.1 Bdellovibrionales bacterium | reverse complement strand
CCACCAGAATGTCTCCCAAGCGCTTGGCCTCTTCGAGATACCGAGCGTGACCGACATGCAAAATATCAAAGCAACCATTGGTAAATACAACTCGTGGGGGACGCCGAGGCGACATGTCTTGCCGGCGCTTCAGTTCAATTTGGAGTTCCTCAAGCGACACCACACGTCCCATTGCGGACGCCTCTAGGGTGCTTGAAAAAGCCGCGCACCCGTCAACTGCCCGGCAATATCGCGGCCCAAAATCAAAGATAGCAAAGGAAGCACGACAACACCCGTGCCTAACACAAGAAAACTTCTAAGTGTCACTTTCAGAGGGTAGGAGTCTTGTGCCTGTTCATTTTCTTCGCCCACTTGCAAATCGAAGGTCCACTCTCCTATGGTGCAACCATAAAAAGAGCGCGAGGTGATCAGATAGATCTGCATAACGGCGGCAAACAACAACGCCACACTCACTTGCGTCATTCGATGGGCAAAAATATTGCCCATCACCAAGTTCACATCCACTTTGGTGACCATAAACATCGCCACCATAAACACCAACGAGAAAGCGAGAACAATAACAAAATCTAAAATCGCTGAACCAAAGTTAACCGTTGCGGGCTTAAGCCTTGGTCGAGGAGAATCTGCGGCACCTCGGCGCGTTCCCACGTTCGCAAGCTCAGACTGCAAAGGAACCTTTTTCATTTTGGCTGGTCGATAAGCCTCAGGCTGCGGAAATGGTGACCGCGAGCCAGGCCCTCCTGAAGGCTCAATGTCTACATCCATGGCCACCTTGGCGGGCTTCTTGTGGGGAAGTGGCTCGGTGAATTCAAATTCAGAAGTTCGCTTGACCGGCACAGTCTCAAGCGCCGAGAGGACCTCTTCAAAAGTCTTCACTTTGGCGGTCGGTTTACTCACTTCGTCTAAAAAATGATCGGGCATTCTATTGGGCGTGCCCTTAAGCTCATCTCGCAGAACTCCCGAGGCTTTTAATCCTTCAGAAAGATTCACTTTCTTTTTGTGAAAGCCGAGACCGTCAGTTAGCGGTTTAAATTCGAACTCATCAAATGGATCCATAATCTATAGCTCCCCAAGACTTGCGACTAACCAAATGCGCGACATGCGTATTTTATGATGCTCAATGCAGCCACGCAAGCGGTTTCAACCCTGAGTATCTGCTCTCCCATACCCACGGGCGGGAGGCCCTTTTTTCGAAACAGCTCGACTTCACGTGCTGAAAACCCGCCTTCGCTGCCGACAAAGAGCCAAAGCTCATCGGGGCGGCCTTCAAGTGCGGCTTCAAGAGCTTGAGACAAACCCAGGGCCGCCTCACCCTCGTAAGGAAATAGACCCACACACTTGGAGCTCAGGTTAATTGAGCCCAGCAGAGCTTCGAGTTTCATTGGCGCATGAATCTCGAGCAAATCCCCGCGTCCAGACTGCTGAGTGGCCGCCAAGACCAACTTGTTCCATCTGGCGACCCGGGCTGGCGAAATCTCACTGAGCTTGCGCAAAAAACTGTGGTCAGACACGACCGGGTGAAGCGACCACGCACCAAGTTCCACCGACTTCTCGATGATCCAATCCACCTTTGGCAATTTCGGCAATGAGAGCACGAGGTGAATACGAGGCCCAGCCGGCACACTCAACGTGCGCTCGGACAGCCGCTGACAAGTGAGAGCGCGAGGCTCAGAACGAGTGATCTCAACGAGCACGGCAAGCCCATCTCCACCTAGGAGCTCAAAGCGGTCACCCACACCAAAGCGAACCACATCTCGAATGTGATGAACGATATCACCAGTCAAGACAATGGAGGTCTCACGAAGGAGGTCTGGCTCCACATAAAAGCGTCGAAGCGCCATAACTAAAAGCTCACCGTGAAAGCCAGCCAATCGCCTTTTTGAGTTCGACGCAAAGGTCGACCAGGGGGCGGCAAAAAGTGCTGCAAAAATTCTCGCTCACGCTCAAGCAAAATTCCCGAAACCACAAGGCGACCTCCGGGCTCAACGAGGCGAAAAAGATCGTGCTGCATTCGAACCAATGGACCGTCAATGATGTTGGCCACAACGACTGAATAAGTACCTTTCAATTCATGGACACCTAAAGCTGGGAGTTCAATTTGAGCTGAATTCAATTCAAAATTTTCTTGTGCCACTCGCCGCGCTTCTGGATCTGTGTCTATGGCACAGACTTCTTTAAATCCCAACTTAATCGCCAAAATAGCCAAGATCCCAGTGCCCGTGCCGACGTCCAAAAGAGAATAACCGACCTGACCCGCCACCAACTCCTCGGCAATCAATTGCGTCGTCTCGTGAGTCCCGGTGCCAAAGGCCATTCCAGGATCCATGTGAATAACTTGGGCAGCCATCGGCGGCGCGGCTTCCCATGATGGCACGATCCAAAAGGGCTCAGCGAGCGGCATCGGCTTGAAGTTCTTTTTCCATTCGGCCATCCAGTCTTGATCGGGACATTCGCTTAACGAGAAATCACTGGTGGGAATTCGAGTTTCAATTTGAACAAAAAACTCCGGACTAGGTGAGTCGGCAAAATAGATCTCGATTTTTTTTCTCTCTAAACTCTCGGTAAACACGGTCTCTTCGCCCTCTGGCTGACTGAACTTCAAGACCTCGGTCGTCCCCATAGCGCCAAAATCAAAAGCTAAGTCCCCGACCCAAGATTCTAACGACGAGGGCACTTCAACTGTAAAAACAAAGTAATTGGCCACCGACCCAACATAGATAAGTTTAGATCTGAGACAAGTCTAATTTTCGCTATTTGTAGATGTGGGCGCCGTCGGAAGTTCAACCGTATTCACCAAAATTTGTGGTCCAACATCTTGGGCCACGAGAGTTGACGAGACAGCCTCTACCGAATTGTCCGCTGTGGCCGATTGGATATCTAGAATATCCCCCACCATGATATAGTTATCTTCGAGAAACGGCACATCTTCTCGCGCCAGCTCCGAATGCAGCCTCGCGACCGCCAAGCCTTTTTGCACATGAATGATTTTCACTTTTGCGACCAAAAGGTTGAGCTCCCCTGCCGCATGATTGGCGTAGTTGTCGTAGAGCGGTAGGCGCCGCTGCAACGTGATCACTTGGCCAGGCTTAAGACCTGCCTCCGAACCACCATTTAAATAAAAGTCTCTATAAACTTTGTCGGAGTCCGACATAGCCAAGTTTTGCCGTACATCAAAGACAGCCACTTCAGCAAAACTCCACTGAGTCCAAAACAAAACAAACAGAGATATCCAGTTCAGCATATTGCAAACTTCCTCATGCTCTGTTCTATTTCGGGAAAATTTTGCCCAGTCTTTAGGGTCTAGTCAAAAATCAGGTCTCTGCCTCGCCGGGTCTGGGGATTTTAACCGCCACACCTTTGAATTGATCGGCATTCTTAATTGAAATATTCGGGTTCTGAACCACGCGCTGTTGCAGCCTTGTAAAAATGGGCTCGCGAATGGCCAAACTATTGTCTTGCAGCACACACTGCCTCGCGAGGCGACTTGTCACATTGATCACGACCGGGGCCTTAAGGTTGGCCGTCATCTCGGTTGGATCTTGGGGAATCGTTATAATAGAAAACACTCGGATATTCTCTTTGGCCGGAGACTTAAGTGCTTCTAAATCATTTTTTGCCAATTGCACTTTAAAACCTGGACCAGCAAAGAGTTCGGGCTCAAGCAAAGGAAAGGCGATGTTGGGATCTTCACAAGACTGTAGCCAAGCGAAGATTTCATCTGAGGGGTCATCAAGTAAGATAAAGCGATGGAGCTCGTTGAAACCGAGCAGGCCCTCTGGAAACTCGATGAGGTCCTCCGCTGAGATTTGAACAGCACCAAAACGACTGGTATGAATAATCATCAGCTCCCCCCCTGAAATCAGGATGCCTTCAAAAAGGGGGACACTTCAAGACCAAATACGGGTTAATTGCGCTTTGCGCTATTTTGTCTTTAACAGCTCAGCAACGGCTTTGGTGCTGTCTGAGGTTGTCGTCGCCGACTCTTGATTCTGATTTTGTATCGCTAGATAGACTTCTTCACGGTGGATTTTCGTGTCTTTAGGAGCCTCTATTCCTAGACGCACCTGCTTCCCCTTGATTTGGACCACACGAATCTTTATATGATCGTCGATCGCAATACTCTCACCCAGCTTGCGCGTTAGGACCAACATGGGATCTCCTTCAACATCCTAGTCAAAGCGTTCTCTGACACCAACGAATC
>JBGSQJ010000406.1:0-3928 GCA_041738165.1 Bdellovibrionales bacterium | reverse complement strand
TCACCAAACGATCCACTTCTTTAATTTCATTCACAAACTGAGTCAATCCCCGCTTTGCAGCCCTCAGAGCTGCGTCGTCATCGGTGTAATCGACCAAGTCGTCATCCCAAATCCCATCCACCACGATCCGAGCCAAGTGTGCCAGTCTATCCTCACTTATACTCACAAAATGATACCTTTCTCTTTGGCCAACCTTTTTTTGAGTAGCGGAAACATCTTGTAGCGCTGAAACTCACCAGGATTTTGCTTTTCTAAGTCGTCCATCATCCGATGAACGTCACGATCGAGCTCGGCCTCGCGGTTGAAATCACCGCGAATGATCGCCACCGCCCGATCTAGCACCACTTCTTCTTTCTCTTTTAAAACAACGACTTTTTGCTCTTTTAGACCAGACAGGATGGCTCGAGCCATGCGCATCATCTGTTTGTCGGATATTTTCATGACTTTGACTAAAGACACGGCCCTCTTTAAAGTCAAGCCCACCATGCACAGTCGCCGCATATGGCTTTATGCCTTAATACCAATCGCAATCGGACTCATCGTTTCTGGATTTGTCTTGAGTGCGTCGCTGCAAGCTAAGATTTCGCGGCGCCTCGAAAAAGGCTGGGTGATCCCCCCCTTAGAAGTTTACTCTCAAGGCATTGCGCTCGCCGAAAACAGACGGCTGCCGCTTACGGCGCTTCAAAGCGAGTGGGCTCGTCTTCGCTATCAAATAGATCGAGATTTCGCGTTTGGCTCCCCAGAGTTTTGCAATCGTAAAACCTCGGTTCGGCTTGGCCCTGGATCGACTGAATGTCTATGGATTCGCGAGCCCTCGGTGGTCGTCGGCTTTGACGAGCAAAAGTGGATTCAAGAAATTTGGACAGAGGAAAACGGCTGGAATCAACGAGCCGCACAGGCCGTTTATCCGAAGCTCATCACCCAGTTTTTTGATGGCCACCCCATATTGCAAGAGTCCACTCCGCTAGGAAAAACTCCCCTCTACTGCTTGCAAGCTGTAACCGCCATCGAAGATCGAGACTTTTTATCGCACCCGGGCGTGAGTGTAACGGGCATAGCCCGCGCGATTTATCGAAACGTTCGGGCGGGACGCTGGGCCGAAGGGGGAAGCACGATCACCCAGCAACTTGTGAAAAACTTCTTTTTGACCTCGCGCAAAACCATTCGGCGCAAGCTAGAAGAGCAGGCCCTCGCGGTGCTGCTCGAGTCTCAACTCGACAAAGATAAAATTTTCGAGATGTATCTCAATGTGATTTACATGGGGCAGGCCGGCCCCTACCAAGTGAGAGGATTTGCAAGCGCATCAAGATCTTACTTCAATAAGAATGTCTCGAATTTGAGCCTTCCCGAATGCGCACTGCTAGCGGCGGTGGTCAATTCGCCGGGACGTTACTCACCGTTCACCAGTCCTGAAGCCGCTCTGCAGAGACGAAACTTGGTGCTCGCTAAAATGACAGAAGAAGGAATGATTTCGAAAAGCGATGAGCTTGAAGCCGTCAAAGAGCCGCTCCCTCAGCTGGTCGATCGAGGACAGCTCACCTCGGCTCCCTACTTTGTTAAGGGTGCGCTTCGCGAGTTCGAGTCGCTAGAGTTAGACACAGAGTACGGTGCGCGTCTCTACACGGCGCTTGATCCTTACGTTCATCAAAAAGTGAGTGAGGCTGTTGAAGCCATGCTTCCTCAAATTGAGAGCCGAATAAAAAAACCGGCCAAGGACCCATTGCAAGTGGCCGTGCTGGTTGTCGATGTTATGACGGCTGAGGTGCTTTCACTAATTGGTGGGCGCAGCTACCGCTCTACACAGTTTAACCGGGCCCTAGATGCTCGCAGACAAGTTGGTTCCATCATCAAACCCTTTGTTTACTTGGGCGCGATGGCGAGCGACACCCCCATGACCCCGGTGCTTGACGAACCCTTTACCTGGGAATTTGGCAAACGAAAATGGAGTCCAAAAAACTACGACAAGAAATTTCGCGGCTCTGTCCCGTACTTCTTTGCGCTGGCCAATTCGATCAATGTGCCGGCCGCGCGTGTGGGGCAAAAAATCGGACTCGATTCAATTCATGACACATTGATAAAAGCTGGGTTTAAAGAGCCGATCCCCGTATTCCCTGCCCTCACTCTGGGGGCGCTCGAGGCCACCCCATCAGATGTCACTCAAGCGGCGCTCACTCTGGCCAGATTGGGAGAGTCTGAAAGGTTGCATTCTCTAAGAGAGGTGAGGGGAGTGTCTGGTGAGTCGCTCTATCGCTATATCCCAACCTCTGAGCCCACGTTTAGTGCGATTCAGACCTCGGTGCTTGTGGGGATGATGAAGCAGAGTTTTGAGCTCGGCACCGCCCAGGGTGCTAGGTTTATGGGGATTGATGGCGCCTTTGCAGGAAAAACAGGGACCACCAGCGACTCCAAAGACAATTGGTTTATGGGGTTTGATCAACGCCTTTTGGTGGTGGTGTGGGTTGGCTACGACGACAACACACCCACCGGCCTAACGGGCGCCTCGGCCGCCTTGCCCCTTTGGAGCGCCATCGTTCGCCCGCTTCAAGATGAAATTCGCCCGACCGATTTCAACTGGCCGGCGGGCGTTGAGCTCAAACGCCTCAGCCGCTATTCGATTCTGCAGGAGTTCCCGGATCTCGATAAAATCGAGGGCCCCGCGGAGTTGATTTTTTCACGTCAGTCCTATTGACATGCAGCACTATTTCCTTTACATAGATAGTTCTTATGGCACTTATAACATTTTTTTTCTGCAGCTGTTTTTTCACTCCTCCTCGCCTCTCAAGCAACCTCAGCCTATTCTTTCTCTGATGGTTCGTCGTCAGACACAATGAGCGTGGACCGATCATTCAACAGTTTCTCAGAGTTGATCCCTGATTTAGACGACTTGGACTGTGAACCCCAATGTGTGGGAAGCCCTAAATGCGGAGACTTCAAAATCATTCAGCAGTGCCTTAAAGACGGCGCCGAGCATGGCTGTTTTTGGTCCTGCGATTAGTGATAGGTTTTATTTATTGCTGATTTTAGAGCCGCCCAATCAAAAAAACCCGCCCGGAATCACTTGGGTGAACTCCGGGCGAGTCGTGGTGGTCATGGTCTTAGTGAAGTGTCTGACTTTGTATCCAGGCATTGAGTGCGTTTAAAAGCGGTTCGTAGTTCGACACGAGATCCACGGACTTTGACGGAGCTGAGCATTTCAGCGCCATTCCGTCTTCTTCAGTGCCATCTACATATTTAACTTGAATATGCGCCTTTTGGGCCACCATACCGGGAATGAACTTCTCACAAGTGGTCGAGTTAAACTCCATCAAATTTGCCAGTGATGCTATATCGAAACCTTTGATCTCACCATGGATATATCGATTGGGAAGACCGTTTATTCGCCTCTCTGTGCCCTTAATTTTTTGAACGCCGCCAGTAAATACAATTGAGATCTCTCTTTCGGCAAATCCTTTGTTACTCGAACTACCTGTGTACCCAATTTTCGACGGTCCGAAATCAGAATCCGTCGTCCAGAAAATATTTATTTGTGCAATTTCACGAGGTTTAGGTCGAACTCTTTTTTGGCATTCTTTAGAGAGCTCATCGATAACTGAATGCAGCCTTTTGCGAACATCATTTTGCTCATCTTGGTTAGTGAAAATAAGGTTGGTGGTTTTAAAGCTTTTGCTGCTGCCCAAAAAGAAAACCTGCTCTTGATTCGCATTCGAGTCGAAGCGTGTGACAAACTCTTCACCAGCGTCGAACACCGTCGAGTTGTGACTTGGATAGCCTTTCTCGGCACTCTCTATGGCAGAATCAATATCAATAAAAGTAGACAAAGGTATCGCGCCTGAGACCTTACAAATCTCGATTTGTGGGTCTATTGATGGCGGCTCTGTCCCACACCAGCCGCGCTCGTTTGTGTAGGGGGCCCTTAGCTTGGCGTTCA
>JBGSQJ010000382.1:0-2684 GCA_041738165.1 Bdellovibrionales bacterium | reverse complement strand
CTCTCAGTACACTCAGCTGATCGCGCGCCGTATGCGTGAGCTAGGCGTTTTTTCTGAACTCATGCTTTATGATGTGAGTCTAGAAGAGATTCGCTCTAGAAAACCAGTTGCGATCGTTTTAAGCGGTGGACCCAACTCAGTCGATGCCGAAGGAGCTCCAAGGCGAGACGTGAATGCGCTATGTGAGATCGCGCCGGTTTTGGGTATTTGCTATGGCATGCAGCTTTTGGCGCATGATCTTGGCGGTAAAACAGAAGCCGCAAAAACCAGAGAGTATGGCTTTGCCAGTATTGAGTTCACTGAAACATTGGGTGATTGGCCTGCGAAGCAAAGAGTTTGGATGAGTCACGGGGACATCGTCAAAGCCGTGCCCCCTGGTGCGCGAGTTGTGGCCAAGTCACAAAATGGCCATGCGGCGGCGATGGTGGGTGAGCGCTATTGGGCCGTGCAGTTTCACCCAGAAGTCGTTCACACCGAGTTTGGCACAGATTTTTTAAAACGGTTCTTGTTTGGGTTTGCCAAGGCCCAAGTGAATTGGTCGACCGAGCTTATAGAAGAGCACCTCATCGAAGAAGTGCGCAGCAAAGTCGGACCGGGTGAAAAGGTTCTTTGCGCGCTCAGCGGCGGGGTCGATTCGACAGTGGTGGCGCAGCTTCTTTCGAAAGCACTAAAGCCAGAGCAGGTGTCTTGTGTTTTCGTGGACACAGGCCTTCTTCGCAAAAATGAATTCGACGAAGTATTGGCGATGTACAAAACTTTGGGACTGAATGTTTATGGCGCTCGCGCTGAAAATGATTTCTTAACTCGGCTCGCAGGTGTGGCCGATCCCGAAAGTAAACGAAAAATTATTGGCCACACTTTTATTGAAGTGTTCAAGCGCGCTTTTGAAACTGTTGGCCAGTGCGAATGGTTGGCGCAAGGAACGCTTTACCCTGATGTGATTGAATCGGTGAGCCCACGGGGCACAAGCGTGACGATCAAATCTCATCACAATGTGGGAGGGCTACCCAAAGACCTTGGTTTAAAGTTAGTTGAGCCTCTTCGCGAGCTCTTTAAAGATGAAGTGAGGCGAATTGGTGCGGACCTTGAAATTCCAAAAGAGTTTTTATGGCGTCATCCTTTTCCGGGCCCTGGTTTAGCTATTCGAATAATTGGGCCTGTCAATCACAAGGATTTAGAAATTCTCAAAGAGGTGGACGCCATTTATATTGAAGAATTGAAATCTGGCGGACTTTACGATCAGATATGGCAAGCCTTTTGCGTTTTGCTTCCTGTTTACACTGTAGGAGTTCAGGGTGACAACCGCACCTATGACCGGGTGGTTGCACTTCGAGCGGTGACGTCTCGAGATGGTATGACCGCTGATTGGTTCTCTTTTTCTACTGAGTTTTTGTCACATGTTTCAAATCGCATCACAAACGAAGTTCGCGGAGTAAATCGGGTGGTCTATGATGTCACTTCAAAGCCTCCGGGAACGATTGAGTGGGAGTGAGATGGATTTTGCCCATCTGCACGTTCACTCTCAGTATTCGCTACTTGAAGCCACGGGTCGCCCCAAAGATCTAACGGGCAAAGCGAGTGCATTTAAGCAACCCGCCCTTGCGCTCACTGATTATGGAAATATGTTTGGTGCCATCGAATTTTATTTGGCGGCTCGCGACCAGGGCGTCAAACCTATTTTGGGTTTAGAAGTATTTTTGGCGCCTCAGTCGCGCTTGATCAAGGGCGAAGAAGCCAAAAGGTTCAGTGAACCCAATCGCCGAATGGTTCTTTTGGCTATGGACATTGAGGGCTATAGGCAAATTTGCAAACTCTCATCGATTGGCTATCAAGAGGGATTCTACTATCGACCTCGGATCGACTATGAAGTGCTGCGCGAACACAGCTCAAGACTCATTGCGCTTACGGGTAGTTTGCAAGGCGATGTGCCTTGGACATTTTTGAACCGCGGACCTGATGAGGCAAAAAAGTTGGTCCAGGATCTAAAAAGCATTTTTGAAGATCGACTTTATCTAGAGGTGGCTCGCAATGGTTTGCCTGAGCAAAACAAGGTGAACGCGTTTTTGGCGGAAGTGGCCAAAGACCAAGGCCTTAAGTGTGTGGCGACGAATAATGTTCACTACTTAAACCGAGAAGATCAACTGGCGCAAGAGGTGTTGATCTGCATCGGTTCGAACAAGACCTTGCACGATGAAACCAGGTACCGACTGGGGTCAGATCAGTTTTACTTTAAGAGTTCTCAGGAGATGCGGGACCTTTTTCAAGATTGGCCTGAAGCTTGTGACACCACACTCGAAATTGCAGATCGAGTTGGCATTGAGTTTCGTCTGAAAGATTCCGCAGGGAACCCCATTTATCATTTGCCCTCTTATCCCACTGAAGGGGGCACAACTCTGGCCGACGAAATTAAAAGACTCTCTCTTTTGGGTCTACAAAAGCGGTTTGAGCAGGCCGAAAATCGGGGCGAGCCGGTCGCTGAAGAGCTTCGGCCCAGCTATTTTGAACGCCTCGATTTTGAGCTTGGGGTCATTCATCGAATGGGATTTGATGGATATTTTCTAATCGTTCAAGACTTCATTGGATGGGCCAAAGAAAAAGATATTCCAGTTGGGCCGGGCCGAGGTTCAGGGGCGGGATCCTTGGTCGCTTATTCGTTGGCCATAACGGATTTAGACCCAGTTCGC
>JBGSQJ010000354.1:0-3869 GCA_041738165.1 Bdellovibrionales bacterium | reverse complement strand
AAAGGCTATGAGTTCAGGATCCTTTTGCAATATCCGCACGCAAACGGCCTGTCCCACACGAGATTGGGTCATAATCAGATGGAGGGCCTGATCAATCTCAGGCATGCCAAAAACAGTTGCAAGCAGTAGAGTAATGAGTTGCATGAAAGGCCAGACTTAGCACAGGTTCTCGCTGTGCCGAAATGTTCACATTTGTGTGTTCCATGTTTTCATACCCTAAGATAATTATTGCAGCCTATTTGGTCTTCCTTCTTGATGGCCTGACACACCTAAACCCTTGGGGAGTCAGGCCTTAGCAAAAAACTCCGAGTCCCACTAGTGGGGATCGCCAGGGGGAGGACTCGGAGTTTTTGCTTTTTATAACGGCCTTCAACCTCTACTCATTTTGAGCTGACGGTGACCGAAATGGGCACCGGATGGCCCATAAGTCCGCTCAAATCCAATTGAAAATCCGAAAACCCGGCGGGGAAATTGCACTTCTAGGACCTCGGAGGCCATTTAGGTGAAATTTCTCAAGTTTCGAACCTTAATGCAGATTGTGATTGCGATCACAGTGCTCTTCACAATGGCATGCGGCAAGGGTCCGAGCGCAGGGCAAGATCAGGGTTCGCCTGGTGCGGGGCCAACTCCCCAAGAAGCTCCGCCAGCAAATGATGCGGATCATCAGGAAGCCGAACGGCAAGAATTAGAAGATCCTAAGAAGGTTGCGCCATTTCTCTTTGAGCCCAAAAGGCAAGTTGAAGTGAAACGCTACTCACAGCCCAAAGCGGTCGTGAAAAAACTAAAAGAGAATCACCCCGAATTGGTGGTGGCGCAAAGCCAGAAGTTTCGCGTTGATCAGCAAAACTTAAAAATTGATTCTAAAGAAGGGTTAATCACCTTCTCAGGAATCTTAAAGGTACCGCGAAAAAAAGATGAACGCATTGAACTTCAATGTCATTTCGATCCGAATGCACAATGGGAATGCGGAAACATGTATCCCACAAACGAAAAAATAGCACTCGAGCGAAGGCTGCAAGGCCGAGTGTCGTGCTTAGACACTTATCGCTGTAACCAAGTTGGCCTTGAGCTCTTTGTTTTAATTAATGGCAAGCTTGAATCGCAGACGTTTCAATCACAAAAATTCGAAATTCGCAGGGCCGGATCGGGTGACGCTGAAGATTACTATGAGGTGGCCAAGCCGCCCAAAGGGTTTGGAAAAACTAACAAGCCAAAATCAGATCCAAAAGTGTTAGAAAAGCCAACTCAGGTGGACCCGCCAGAAGAAAATCCAAATGACGAGGTCGAAGAACCAGAAGTGGTTGAAGAGGTCGATGCCGCTGAAGCTCAGTTCGGACCTGATGAAGAGCCAATGACACCCAAAGAGGTCGAAGAGTTGATCAATGATCAAAATTCAGTGGTTGAAGTCGACCACGTGGTTCCGCTCCCAAAGCTAGAGTCTAATGACCGATTTTCGATAACGGGCGCAGATAAGATCGAACCCGATAAATCCTCCGGCGTAAAAGAGCAAGCGATCGGCAAGCATTCGGGTGGGCGGCTCGAAAAAGCTGCGGCGTTAACCGACGGAGGTGGTGCGGCCGGATTTAAGCTGCGCGGAAGAGCCGGAGAGTCTTACGGGACTGATCGGCTGGTAGGTATTTTAAAGGCGGTGAGCCAGAAAATTGCAAGTGAAGACACCACCCATCTCTCGACTAAGAGTCCAATCGTTGTTGCGGCCATGTCACATAAAAATGGTGGACGAATGTGCAATGCGCAGAAAACCAGCTGCCACGCGAGTCATCAAACGGGTCTAGATGCTGATGTGGTATTTCCTTCCCTCAAGCCGGTCAATGGGCTGTGGGACGCCTGTAAGATGGTTGTTTACACTTACAAAGATAAGAGGGGTAGAACGCGCAGAAGTCGAGGTTGCGCGCGTGGCGGGGGAGTCGACAAGAACTTTGATTCAGAGCGATTTTGGGAGTTTTTGAAGCTCACGACTTGCGCGCCAAGTGACCCCGTCATCGCTATGTTCGTAGACAAAGAGATCAAACGGCATATGTGTGAGTTCGTAAAAAACAAACGAGATGAAGACTGGAAAAACCCTAAATCTTGCGCATTTAAAGCCTTAAAGGTCATGAAACATTGGCCAAATCACCACAATCACGTTCACGTGCGATTAAAATGCCCCGGCAACTCAAAATGCCGTGCAAGTAACGTCGATCTAGGCAATACAACTGGCTGCTGATAGACTTCAAATCAAGTCAATCTCAAGGAGAAACTCGAGTGGCTCGCTCTCTGCTTTATGGTGTATCCGTTTTCACTTTTGGAATTTTATTGAGTTGCAAATCCCCACAAGAGCGAATGGTTTCTGGGCAACTGAGTGAGAAAGCCAGTAAAAATGTGGGCACGCATGGACAAACTGAACTGTTTGTTCGCACCGATTTTGCCCCCGGCCAGGGGGCTGGCTTCGAAAGTCAGGTGATGCTAGCCGAGCCGGTTTTGGCCTGTTTAAAAGAAGACCTGCGTCAATCTAAGGGAGGCCCCATTCGCCTGTTGATGACAGGCAGGCTTAGCGGGTCAGGCTCCATCGAGGATTTGGTTATTGAGTCTATCTCAGTGAGCTTAAAGGCCTGTGTTTTAGAGGCCCTCAAAGGGTCTGAGGTGGAAGGGTTCCCGGCTGGAGGCTTTCGCATTGTGGTCGACTCTGAAGTGGCCACGGGGCAAGCTCGGGGGCTTTTGATTGATTGGAGCGCCCCCACTGGTAAAAAATTCGAGTAAACTTATCTTGACCAAATGAGCCATTCAGCATAACTCTTCGTTTTTTAAGCATTAAAGGTAGGTTTATGGCCAAGCTCAGTTCGATCCACAAAAACAATCGTCGAAAAATCATGGCAGAAAAATATGGTCGTTATCGAACAGAGCTCAGAAACATAGCCAATAATATCAATCGTCCGGATGACGAGCGAGACGAAGCCCGCTTAAAACTTCAAAAACTTCCTAGGGACACTTCACCGATCCGAACAATCACTCGTTGTTATCTCACTGGCCGCTCTAAAGGTTGCTACAGAAAATTCGGCCTTTCGCGGATTGCCTTTCGTGAATTGGCGCACCGGGGACTGTTGCCCGGCGTGACCAAAGCTAGCTGGTAAGAGGCTAGGTCATTTGCGAAATCTCGTGATCATTGCCCTAAGCCTGCTTCAGCTTTGGCTGATTGGCTGCGCCACAACCTATAATTCTCAAGATTTTGAATCTGCGATTTCGAATCGTTCAAAGCTAACTTTGATGTGCGAGAAGGGAGCCAGCGGTGCTTGCGCCCTTCTTGGGCAAACTGTACAGGCTGGCCAGCCTATGGCGATCATGCAGGGGCTGACAAACCGGCATCAGGCGCGGTTCGTCGTGACGTCCCCGAATTCCGTAGGGAATCCCTTTTACTTTTTTACTTCGCCTGAGAATTTGCGACGAATTGAAGCTTCGAGAACAACCACCCCAGAGCATTCTGGTTTCAATATAGATCAGTTTGAGATCACGGATCTCAAACCTGGGGTCAAATACCAGTTGCTCGCTATCGGCTCTCACGGGCAGCTATTGGACCAACGGGAGTTTGGGGCTCTAGACACGCAAAAAGCCAATGCCAGATTTACTGTTGCGAGCTGTATGGATGACTCCAAAGAAGCGCTACAAAAAGAGATGTGGGCTCAAGTGTTGGCGTCAAAGCCAGATGTGATTTTTCTTATTGGTGACAACACTTACACAGACATTGGACTTGGAAGAACCGCGAGTTTGAATGAAATCTGGACGCGGCACTATGAAGCCCGCATGCGGCTTGATCTATTTAAGGCAAAAACCTTGATTCCGGTGCTTGCGACTTGGGACGACCATGACTACGGCGC
>JBGSQJ010000263.1:0-3960 GCA_041738165.1 Bdellovibrionales bacterium | reverse complement strand
GACACGCTTTCGCTACTTGAAGGCAAAGGGATTCCCGAAGACGCATCGGTCGTAGCCATAATTGGCCCGACCATTCCTTACCTTGATTCTGAAATTGAAACGCTTCGAAAATATATTCAAGGTGGCGGCCGACTATTCTTGGCAATAGATCCAGGTCAACGCCATGGGTTGGCGAATCTGACAAAATCGATGGGCGTTCAGTTTGCCAACAATTTTGTGATCACGATGTCTCCTATTGTGGGCGGAGGACCAGCTACAATATTAGGTAGAGATTTTGATTCAAGCTCTGAGGTGACCAAGAGTTTACCTGCGGCGTCCAGTTTTGCAGTTTTCCCATTGGTATCAGAGGTTTCTGCAGCGAGCGACAAGAACGCCGATCTTCAAGTGAGTGATTTGGTTAAAACTGATGGGTTCTCCTTCACTCTAACTGACCTTTCAAAACCCGTACGTGGGCGACCTGAAACAAAGCCGGTCAGCGTTGGTGTGGCCGTTAAGGGCAAAGTCAAAGCGGCAGAATCGGCAGAGCCACCAGCTGAACAAGAGGGCAAGTCATTCGAAGCCATCGTATTTGGTGACAGCGACTTTTTGGGTAATCGCATGCTCATGATGGGTGTTAATCGCGATTTGGCTATGAATACGGTGGCTAGTTTAGCTCAGCAAACCGATCTGTTGAGTATTCGGCCCAAAATTCCAAAGGGCACAATGGTCACGCTGACACAGTTCGCCCGATTTGGAGTTATCATTGCTGGTCTGAGCGTGCCGATCTTATTGATGATTTTGAGCGGTGTGCTTTGGTTTCGCAGGAGAGGTGCATGAAGGGCTTTCGTTCCACCTGGGCCTTGTTTGGGCTTGTGGGTTTGCTTGCGGCCTACACCTATTACGAATTTCGAAATAAAAGTAAAGAGGCTCCAGGGTTGGCAGAGGGAGAAGTTCGGCTTTTCACCCTCAAAGAAGATCAAGTGGATCGATTCGAGGTCAATGCCAAGGGTCAGATCTATGCCCTTGAGCGCCGAGGTGATGACTGGTTTATGACTAAGCCAGTTGAGGATTTGGCTGATAAAGCTGTGGTCGATAGTTTTTTGTATTCTGTGCTCGATCAACGGGCTAAAGAGTTTTTGACCTCAGACGAACTTAAGAGTGTGGATTGGCCTAAATACGGGCTCGATCAACCGTCGAGCTCTATCGAAGTGATTTCGCAAGAAAAAAGTGAGAAGTTTGAGATTAGCTCCAAAAACGCTTTTGACGGAAGTTTCTATATTAAGATAAAGGATCAGCCCAAATTGGGTGATAGGTCTCTGGCTCAATTGCTTGAGCGCAACCCGAGTTCATTTAGAAATAAATATGTTTGGGGCGCGGGCCGCGATGCAAAGATCAAAACGGCATCCGTCACCCCGGCCGGCTCTAAAGGCGCAGAGCCGTTCACTTTGACCTATAAAGATGAGTTGTGGACAGTGAATCCAAAGCCCAAATATGAGTTGAGCACAAATCAAATTGAAAATTGGGTTAGCGACCTAAAAGATTTGAAGGCCAGTGAAATTGTTGAAGAGGCTCCTGCTGATTTAAAGCCCTATGGGTTGACGAATCCGAGAGCCGAAATCAAATTGGACTACACGCGCGAGGGCCATGGCGACGAAAGTTTGACTCTCTTTATCAGTGGGCAAATTGGTGACGACGTATTTTTGAGAACCGATAAGAGACCGACGGTTTACAAAATGGCCGCGAGGTCAGTTGCGAAAGTAAGTGTTCCTCTGATCTATTTCAAAGAGGGGCAGAGTCCTTTTCAATTTCCACTTGAGGTGGCGTGCTCGCTGGACATCGAGACCAAAAAAGGTCGCGTTTCAATTGTTAAAGCCGATGAAAAGTGGACTCTGGCAGATGAAAAATCAGAATATGAGCTGAGCGTTGATAAGCTTGTTGAATTCTTTCAGAAGGTTCGTGACCTAGATGCACGTGAGTATTTGAAAAAAGGCCAAGGCTGGCCCAAGGAGCCCCAGTTAGTCATTCGTGACAAAGACAAAAAGGTTCTCTTGTGGGTGCAGTGGGGAGAGAAATACAAAGCCACAGAGCCCTACAATTTAGGTGAGAGTTTTTACTACGTGAAATCTAGTTTGACCCCAGAAGTTCTTGGGGTTTCGCAAAGTCAAATCGACAAGTTGATCGATCCGGCTTTATTAAAGACAAAGCCAAAGGCTGATGAAAAGGCAGAAAAGGCGCACAAAGCTAACGGTCATCCGTGATTGTCGCCCGGTCGGCGACCAGGGTCGATTTAGCGGGTGGTACTCTTGATTGTTGGCCGCTTTATTTACTCGTGGATTCGGCCATTACCACCAACATTTCGATCTCTATATTTACAGAAGTGGACTTAACTCCAAAATCTGATTCGACCATTGAGCTGTCGCTTGAAGATATTGATTTCAAGGCCAAGTTTGGCGATTTGGCAGAGCTACTTCAAGCGAGCGATCCAAGGCTGGAGTTGGTGAAGAGGCACGTGGCCCATTGGAGGCCGCAAAAGGGATTTTCATTAAAAACTCGGTCGCAAAGCCCGGTGGGTGGTGGACTTGGCGCGAGTTCCTCTTTGTCGATGAGTCTCAACAAAGCATTTGCCCAAATGAGCGAAGTCACCTTGAGCTTGACGGATGCGATTCAACTCTCGGCCAATATCGAAGCTCAAGTTTTGGGCAAGATGACGGGCACGCAAGACTATTTTGCGGCTGTGGCTCAGGGCCTAAATGCCATTCACTATTCGCCAGTTGGGTTCACCTTAGAACCCATTCAGATTGACCCAGAGTTTTGGAATCAACGCATGACTTTGGTTTACACCGGTCAGCCTCACCATTCTGGTTTGAACAATTGGAAAGTGATCCAAGGGGCGCTCAACAATGACGCCCACACGATGGAACATCTGAAAGAGCTAAAGTGTATCGCACAAGATATGTATGCGGCTCTTAAGGGTGCAGCGTGGAGTTCGCTCGCCGAGCTCTTTAAACGCGAGTTTCAGAGTCGCTCCCAGCTTTCTGAGTCTTTTTCAAGTCCAGAGATTGAACGGTTAAATGAGGTGGCGTTGAAGTCAGGGGCTCATGCTGCAAAAATTTGTGGAGCCGGTGGCGGTGGATGTGTGATGATATGGTCTGAGCCCGACGCCAAGAAGGGGGTCGAATCCGCATGTCACGACCACGGCTTTCGAGTGCTAAAAGCAAAGGTCGTCGTATAAGGTCAGAGCCTAAGGAGATTGGTCCTCCTCAGGGGCTGCGGCAACATCGTTTTATGGGCGTCGCACTCGGTGGCGGTAAAACGGATAAGACATGTCTCTCGGTGATCGAGTATTTCCCCGAGCATAGAAAACTTTTTTTAAGTCGTCTCTTTGATCGAATCAAATCTGAAAATGAAGTTTCGTCAGACCTACAGGTTCATCGCCTGATCGAAGCGTGCCCTCCGCCGCTCGAGAGCGTTGCGTTTGACGTGCCCTTGCAATTGCCAAAGTGCATTCGCTGCACGAAAACTTGTCCTGGGTTTGAAGAGTGCACGGAGCCAGAGATTCAATGGATGTGGAAGCAATTTCACAATCGAAAGGGCAAATCTCCGCCGCGCTTGTTCACGCCTTACACCGAAAGATGCGTGGAGCAGTACATTCAAACTGAACTCGAAGAGCCGTTTCACCTTTCGCATGCACTTGGCGCCAATTTAGGACCACTGACCGCGAGAGCTCACTTTATTACGAGAAGGCTCAAAGCGGAGTGTGTGGAAGTCTTTCCGAAATTGAGTTTGTGGAGACTGGTAATGGCGCTAAATTTAGCCAAGACGCATTTGCGCTATCACAGGCATTGGAATGGCGGGGAGGAGAGCCGAGCCGCGATTCTCGAGCGCATGATCGAAAACAATTTTGCGTTCATTTACGATCAGGACGTGAAGACTCTTGTCGATTCGCCGCAAGCCTTTGACTCTTTTTTGTGCGCGCTAACT
>JBGSQJ010000270.1:0-2846 GCA_041738165.1 Bdellovibrionales bacterium | reverse complement strand
TGAACTAGTCAAAGAAAAGCCAAAGGGGCTTTGGGAGCAGCTGGCGCCAGCGGAGTACGGATTTTATGCCAACGTGAATCCGAAGGTCGACCATCCAAGATGGTCGCAGGCGAGCGAGCGCGTGGTCGATGGGCGGTTGTTTCCAAAGAGAATCCCATCACTGATGTTTAACGGTTACGAAAAGGAAGTCGCAGGGCTATATAAGGGGCTGGATTTAACTAAAAACTACTGATGCGGCTTTCGTTTGGTGCCCTGATGTTCGCGCCATTGGTAGCTGGGGTTTTTTTCGAAGCGTTCGCGCCATTCTTGCCAGCGTTTGTCGGTCAACTTGTGAACGACTTGGCCTTTGCTGTCGAAAATTTTAGGTGATTTTCCAAAAATGAAATTTAGGATGGCTTTCATGACCTCAAGAGTAACTTAGAAAATGAGGTCATGTCCACTTTTAGGCTTGGCGGCAACGAAGTCTTACTCGCAAGAGAGGTTAATGCAAGCCAGAGCTAAATCGTCTTTGCGCTCTTCGCTGAAGTCGCTAGATCTAGAAAACTGCAAATCAATCATCTTGTCGCCGCAGGCAAGCATAGCGGCTTCTTGGGCCGCAATGGCGGTTGGGCCTCGCCCATCAGCTTTGACGTAGCCATTGTTGATGGTGCAGGTGTAGCCCTTTTCGCCCACTTTATGAGGGGCGGCTGAAACCTGAACTCCCATTAGAGTGATCACAACTGCGATTAAACTCAATGCTATGATTCTCATCGTCTTATCCTTTGTAAGGTGCCAGGTTCCGAATCCGGGACGCAGGCAGTCATGCCTATCATATGAGCAAACTCTGGGCCTAGGCGCAGCCAAGGGCATTTTTTGTAACTTATTGAAAGTACTTAATTTAATTAAATAGACGGAGGACCGATCGGGGTATTTTGTTGATCAACCATTAGACGTAGCGCAATCGGGCTCTCAGATTGACCAAAGTTTAGTCAGCGAAACTCGATGCGGGTGAGCTCCACCCAGATCTCGCCTGCGGGACGCAATATCTCGGCCTCATCGCCCACTTTTTTGCCCATAAGGGCCTTGGCCATTGGGGACTTCCACGAAATGCGGTTTTTAGAGGGGTCGATTTCGTCTTCACCGACAATTTGATAGGTCTTCTCACTGCCGTCCTCGAAGCTGATACTGACCGAGGCGCCAAACACGACCTTTTCGCCCTTGAGGGTCTTGGGGTCGACGACTTCGGCAGATTCTACGCGGTCCCTTAAAAATTTGAGCCGTTTGTCGATTTCTCTAAGGCGCCTTTTGCCATAGATGTAATCACCGTTTTCACTGCGATCGCCATTGCCGGCGGCCCACGCCACCGTCTCGACGAGCTTTGGCCTCTCGACGTGAAACAATTGGTGAAACTCCTCTTGAAGCTTCTTAAACCCCTCAGGGGTGATGTAGTTCGTTGGCATTGGTCGATTAGACTAACTCGAATCGGGCGTGGTATCTAGGGCCTTATGGCCGACTCGGTTTGGATCAACTCTTTGTACGCGAAATTAACGCCAAAGCCCGTAATGACAGATGGGTGGGACGTGCCCGCGTGCCAGACCTGCTCAAAGCCCAGCAAGTGCTGTGACTATCAGCCCTTTGTTCCCAATTTCGCAATTGGCGCGCTCATCCAAGAGGGGCTTTGGCCTTCGGTAGTTAGTCAGCATCACCTCACTCCGCTCGGGCTAATTCCCTCTAAGGCATTTCGTGAGAAGCGCGAGGGTGTGTGTGGGTTTTTCGGCTCGAAAGGGGAGTGTTTGATTTGGAAATACCGCCCCGCTGAATGTTCAAGCTTCACTTGCGGAAGCGAAAACTACGCCTCATTTTCAAATGAGCTCTTTTCACTTGAAATGGGGCTAGCGCAGATGGGATTGGTATTTGCAGGATTTGATAACGCCGAGATTTCAAAGTGGGTGGACTTTTACAACGATCCACATGACGGCGTAGTTGAGTCGCCAACGTCAATTGAAAATCTGCAAGCTGTGTATCATAAGACTTGGGCGTGGGCGAAAACCTTAGAGCGAGAGCAGGTGGCTAAGTGGCT
The DNA here is from genome assembly GCA_041738165.1 of Bdellovibrionales bacterium. GTDB lineage: Bacteria > Bdellovibrionota > Bdellovibrionia > Bdellovibrionales > UBA1609 > JALHOQ01. Next base: position 787 of record JBGSQJ010000270.1, on the reverse strand, counting down.
AAAAATGTAGCTGAGAGATCAAAAGATATCGTATCGGAGTTTGCCCAGTTTCAAGATTGGGAAGCTCGGTACAACCACTTGATTAAAATAGGCAAAGATCTGCCGGAGCTTGCAGAGAGCAAACGGCTTGAAGATTTCAAGGTCAAAGGTTGCCAATCTCAGGTTTGGATTCATGCGCACAAAAATGCCGAGGGCCGCGTGGTGTTTGAAGCCGACTCTGACGCCTTGCTTGTGCGCGGGATCGTCGCCTTACTATTGAGGGTGTATTCGGATGCCGAGGCGGCGGATATCGTGCAAACGCCGCCCGATTTTGTGCGTGAGATTGGTCTTGAGAGCGCGCTATCACCTAGCAGAGCCAATGGACTTATGGCCATGATCAAACAGATTAAGTTTTATGCGATCGCACTGGGCGCGGGCTGATCAGTTGCAGTGAAGTTGGCTCCGCAGGGCTCGTCTCTTGACGATATGTCGAAAGAGACAAAACAGGCACAACGGCATGGACCAGAGTAATTATAAAATCAGCTCCAGCCGTTGTGCGTCTCCATCAAAGACTGGAGCCAGTTCTTTAAAGATCGCCCTCGTCGGTTTCTCCAAATGAGCAATAGGTTTCTCGCAGGATGTTGAGCTCAGCAATGTCAATTTGCTCGAATGTGGGAACTGTCTTGGGGTCTATCTCTAGCGTCCCTTCGACGTCATTTTGCTCATTGCCCGCCGAGAAATTGCCTTTCAAGCTCAGGAAATTGAGATCGCATGTGTCATAAGAAGTGTCGATCGTGTCACGGCCTAA
>JBGSQJ010000239.1:0-3706 GCA_041738165.1 Bdellovibrionales bacterium | reverse complement strand
AAAGCAGGCGTCATTAGTCGAGCAGTCGGAGTCGACCGAGATCATATTGAAGCTCTTCTCGGTCGCAGCGCTAAGGTATGATTGCGCTTGGCTCTCGGTGACGACCGCATCGGTCAAAATGTAACCCAGCATAGTGGCCATTTGTGGATGGATCATTCCAGACCCTTTGCAAATGCCAGTGATGCGAACCTCGCCCTGACTCAAAGTAACGGTGAGGCTTAAGGATTTAGGCACGAGATCTGTCGTCAAAATAGCAGTTGAGAAGCCATCGGCCACATCTTGGGCCCTTGTGATCAGTTCATCAACGGCGCCGCAAATCTTGTCGGTCTCAAGCTGCGGGCCAATTTTACCTGTAGAGGCGATGAGAACTTGATCGGCACTGACCTTAAGAGACTTCGCAACAAACTGAATGACTTCTAAGTTGCGCTCGACCCCTTCTGGTCCAGTTCCGGCGTTGGCTTGACCCGAGTTGGTAATAATGGCGCGAATGTTTGAAGAAGGTAAAAGCTTTTGGCAATAGGTCACCGAAGCCGCTTTGGCTTGGTTGACTGTAAAAACACCGGCCGCAGTCAAATCGGATTCACTCCAAATCATCCCCAAATCTGGGCGATAGCGCCTGACCCCGCAATTCACTCCGCTTGCAAAAAAACCCTTCGGAAGTGGCGTTGGTTGCAGTTGGTTGGCAGATGACATGTAACTTCTCCTAAGATGCGTGGGCGGCCCGCACCTTTGTTGGTTCCTTTATGCATAAATATGCACTCATGCACATAAATATTCCCTGAAAGCATGATATTCAAGATAAAAATGCGAACTCACACAATCTTGTTGCATAAATATGCGAAACCGAGCAAAAGGGACTTTTGGAGGGATCATGGCAAATCGACACGATAAAACGGTGGTTTTGGTATACAGCGGAGGTCTAGATACCTCGATTTGCATTCCGCTGATGCGCGAAGAATATGGATACGAAAATGTTGTGACCGTGACCGTAGATGTAGGTCAAGACAGAGCCGACATTGCACAGGCTGAACGCAAGGCCAAGATGATGAACACTCAGCACTTTACAGTTGATGCGCGCGACGAATTTGTTACCGACTATTGTTGGCCTTCGCTAAAGGCCAACGGGGACTATCAGGGCTACCCCATGTCGACGTCTATTGCGCGGCCTCTCATCGCAAAAAAAGCGGCCGAGGTCGCAGAAAAGCTGGGTTCAAAAAACTTTGCGCATGGTTGTACCGGTAAAGGCAACGATCAATTTCGTATTGAGTTTGGAATTCGAGCTCACATGCAAGACGCCGTGATTCACGCCCCCATTCGCGAGCGCAATTTAACTCGAACGTGGGAAATCGAGTACGCTCTCGCTAAGAATGTGCCGATCGAACAATCGGCCCAGAAAATTTGGTCGATCGATGAAAATTTATGGGGCCGCTCCATTGAAGGGGGGCGCCTTGAGGAGCCAGATTTTGCACCACCCGAAGAAATATTTAGCTGGACCAAGTCGCTCGAATCGTCAGAGGCGGTTCCTCAAAATGTTCAAATTGAGTTTCTTAAGGGAGTTCCAGTTGCGATTGATGGCCAATCGTTTGCGCCAGGAGAGATGGTTGCAAAGCTCAACACATTGGCTGGTGCCCACGGGATTGGCCGAATCGATGTGATGGAAGATCGCTTGATGGGGCTTAAGGTGCGAGAAAACTATGAGTGCCCGGCGGCGACTCTTTTGCTTAAAGCTCACCGTGCGCTTGAAAATTTGGTATTAACTCGCGATGAAATTCGCGTTAAGGCCTGGATCGACCAAGAGTGGAGCCGCATGGCCTATGAAGGCTTGTGGTGGGATCCACTCAAAACAGATTTAGAATGCTTTATTGAATCCACCCAGTCTCGAGTCACGGGCCAAGTCAGTCTTAAGCTCTTTAAGTCTTCGGTTTCAGTGACGGGCCGAGCTTCAAGTTGGGCGCTTTACTCTGAAGAATTGGCCTCATTTGATAAAACCACCTTCGATCAAAGAGACAGCACAGGTTCGGTGAAAAACTTTGGGCTTCAATCGAGGCTCTTTAAGCAGGTCTTGAGTCAAAATGAAAAAGGAGCCAAGTCTTGAGTTTGTGGGGCGGCCGATTTGTAGGTCAGACCAGCGACTTGATGCGAGAGTTTTCATCGTCTATCGATTTAGACTCAAGACTTTGGCAAGTGGATTTGAAAGCCTCACGGGCTCATGCGCAAATGCTCGGTTTACAAAAAATTCTAGACGCTGGTGACGTCGAGGCCATCCTTTCGGGCTTGGCGCGAATTGAGTCCGAGTGGCTCAGCGGCGTGTGGCAGGCCGGGGCCGATGAAGAAGACATTCACGGCGCCATCGAAGCGAGGCTGACTGAACTCATAGGCGAGCCCGCAAAACGCATGCACACCGCACGAAGCCGCAATGATCAAGTCGCAACCGACACGCGAATTTATCTGGATTCAATGGTTGCATTTATCATTGAGGACCTGGCGGCGCTTCAGAAGACCTTAATTGAAATCTCAGAGGCGCATGTGCAAACGGTGCTTCCTGGTTGCACTCACATGCAGCACGCTCAGCCGGTAAGCCTAGCGCATCACCTGATGGCGTATTTTTGGATGTTTGAGCGCGACAAAGAAAGACTGACTGAGTCTCGGGCGCGAATCATGAGTTTGCCATTGGGGTCAGCGGCGTTGGCCGGAACGGGATTCAAGATCGATCGTCGGCAAGTGGCCAATTCTCTTGGTTTTTTAAAAGTGGCTGAGAATTCTATGGACGCGGTCAGTGACCGTGATTTTGTGATTGAGTTTTTGAGTAGTGCGAGTTTGGTGATGATGCACTTGTCTCGTTTAAGTGAAGAGTTGATATTGTGGTCAACGCCCGAGTATGGATTTGTGGAACTCAGCGATCAGGTGACCACAGGCTCCTCGATTATGCCGCAAAAGAAAAATCCAGATGCGCCCGAGTTAATTCGCGGTAAAACGGGCCGAGTTTATGGCGCCCTTATGGGTGCGCTCACGATGATGAAATCGTTGCCACTCGCTTACAATCGCGACATGCAAGAAGACAAAGTTCATCTTTGGAGTGCGGTGGATACATTGATACCTTGTTTGAAGTTGATGAAAGAGGTTTTGGCAGGAGCCGAGTGGAAAGCAGAAAAAATGCTAAGTTCGCTTAAAGGTGATTTTTCAAATGCCACAGATCTTGCTGATGATCTCGTCAATAAAGGCGTGAGTTTTAGAGAGGCGCACGAAGTCGTTGGCCGAGTGGTATTAAAATGTATGGATGCGGGAGTGGCGCTTGAGAATGTGAGTGTGGAGTTCTTGCGTCAATTGGACTCCAGGTTTGATCAGGAATCTGTTGATAAAATGCCTCACGCGGCTGTGATGGGGGCTCGTTCGTCAGACGGGGGCACGGCCGCTGAGGCAGTTCGTATTCAAATTGCAAACGCCAAAGCAAAGCTTTAGAGTTTTGGTGGCTGATTTAAGGGGGAATTTATGATGCGCTTAATTGGGCTTTTGATTTTTCAATTGGGTTTGTCGTTTTCGGCGTTTGCCGCGCCCGAATCTGTTCTCGGAAAATTCACTTACAAGGGCCAGGCCGTTTGGAAATCTACGGTTTCGGTTTTAGTGATTCATGTGTATTCAGATGTGGATTATCAAAAGGTCACGCAGGCTAGAAGCCAGGGTTTCAATTGCACACCTGTGCAAAGTA
>JBGSQJ010000191.1:0-8537 GCA_041738165.1 Bdellovibrionales bacterium | reverse complement strand
TTTAAGAAGTCTGATTGAGAGTGTGCTTAGGTCACCAGCTTTTCAGGCGCCAAACCCTAAGTTTGTCGGGGGAGAGCTCAATGAGTAAGGTAAAGCGAGTCTCTCGCCGTCAGTTTTTAAAAGACTCTCGTGATACCGCATCGGCCGCCAGTTTTATGTTTGGCCTCAACCAACTGTTTGCCTCTTTGCTCTACAGCCCTCGCGTATGGGCGCAATCGAGCAGCTATGATTTGCGTTACGTGAACTTTCTGCTGCCAGGTGGACCGCCTAGGTGGTTCTTTGATCAACCTCTTAACCCAAGCGGCAGAACCCAAGATTTTGTGCCCGGACAGTTTGGCACAGAAATTCATTCAATCGGTACAGCCCCCAATTGGGCGCCCATACATCGCACTTACCCAGTGAAATTCGGAAGTCAGAATGTTCACTTGCCGCCTTTGTGGAGGCTAAATTCGGCAGCACTGGGCAAACCGTTTTCAGAGATTCTTCAAAATACGCTTATGATTCGAGGCGTAGATATGGTGATCAACAGCCACGTTGCCAATCAAGCGCGAACAGTGCGTCCCGTATTGTCTAATCCCAGCATCACTGGTCAGGTATCTGATCGATCGAGTGCACCCTTTCCATCAATTGGTTTTTCAGACCTCCTCACAACTGAATCATTTAAAAGCGCCAAGAATTTTGGGGTTATTCAGGTTAATCCCGCAAATCCAGTGCCCACTATTGTCGCTCCTTTTAAGACGACCTTGGTTGCTGATCACACGGTTTCAATGAATCAAGCCTTTTCCGAAATTGAGGCAGCGGCTCAAGCTCTCGGCTTACCGTCGGTTGGTGGCGGCGCTCCACAAAAGGCGGCTCTCGAATTCATTAAATTTAACCTCAACTCTTTTCAGACTAAATGGAGTGCTCTAAGAGCCAAATACCAAGATATTGTCGACCGAGAATTCACTGCGGCCTTCCCTGGCATCAATTCTGAGTGGCAATCGATTGTACCTTCTAACCATCCCTATTTCACAATTGCAGAGGGGCGAACTCTAACAGGTTTGAACCTCAAAGCTCAATTCGCATCTGCTAAAGTCAGCCAAGTTGCAGAGGCTTTTGCATTTGCGGAGTTTGCCCTTGGTCAAAATCTCTCGCACTCGTTGAGCCTAAGCCTTGGCCACCGCTCATTATTTCACGCGGGGATGAGTTTTGTTCATGACCAGCACTATCATGGCGCTGTTTTGTCAACGATCTTCACCTCGCTTTACTTTAGGTGCGTAGCCGGGTGTTTGCTTGAACTCATCGGCCAATTAAAGGCCGAGAACACATTTTCAAAAACTGTTTTGCAGTTCAACTCTGAGTTCAGCAGAACTCCTGCGAGCGATGGTAGCGGATCTGGACACGGCTATCTGGGCACCTCATCGACTATCGTATCAGGTATGATTCAGCAGCCCGCATTGGTTGGAAATATAAGCAAAAATGCGAGCGGCGACTATGGTGCTACCGGGTCATTTGGTTATGCCATGCCCACCACGGTTACCGGTAGTGGCTACAAGAAGATGATTGAGAACGACGATGTAGTGGCTACAGTTTGCGCCATGTTAAAAATCCTCCGAGCGTCGGTTAAGGGCGAGTCGCTTTTGAAAGAGACCTCCCCCATGAAATGGGTGCTGTCTCGCAGGTGGGAGGCCAAAAATGTGGCGTAAAATAGTTGGCATCGGAATATGTATACTTGCGTTTGGCGCTTCATTTAGTTTTCAAAACTGCGCCCGCCAACTTGAATCTAGCAGTTGGAACTCAATTGAATCGAGCTCCACTTCGAAATCTGTGGAAGATCTAACCTTGGATGTGGTCACGGATCCACACCCCGAGACTCCCAATTACAAAGATCAAATCGAAGTTGAACCTTTGACCACCAATCGCATTTTAACCTCACGAATCTTACTTTCAGTTTTTGGTCCGAGTCTCGAAAATTTTTTGGCCTACAATATAGCTTGGAAGCCTGAGGATTTTGGCAGCGGCTTCTCCATTTACGAGACCAAATTGAGCGCGAGCGCCAACTGCGACAACAAGCGTTTGATTGAGTATCCATGCCAAAACATTTATTTAGAGGTCAACGTGCCGAATACCCAGGCTCTCAATGCGCGCCGTGAGGCCTGGCGCGCCCACATCTGCTATTTTGCGGTCGCGTACAATCCGATGATTCTTCATGCCGTCCAGCAGGTCTCAAGCCAAGCGACACTTGCAAATCTACCCGAAGTCAATTCTGAGAACTTGTCCAAGGCATTTCGGCTTTTTTACCGTAGCCAACCCATCGAGAGTGGCCCGATTCTGGATTCGCTTCAGATCGTTTCACAAGACGAACAAACTGAATTGAATAAATGGAAATCTATTTTGTTAACTTTGTGTTTGAGTCCACATTGGCAGGTGCTTTGATGGACTCAGAGTCTAAAAGAAAAACAAGTATTTTGGCGCTGGTGATGGCTGTCGCTGCGTCCATTTTATTGATTCCGGCGGCAGAGGCTCAAGACGCCAAAGTGGTGTCGCTGTTGACTGCACAAGCTTTTGTTACCCAAAGGCTCTTGCCGTTTTCGCTCGAAAAATCGAGCGGCGAAAAACTCAATGTTTTGTCGGCGCGAGTGGCGCCGCCTTGCTACTCGATGATTGATCGGTTTCGCCCCAATATCTTTCATGTGTATTGCTTAAGTGCGACTTCAACTCGAGTTTCGATCGCCTATCAAGACGGAGATCAAATCAAAGAAGCTGGGGTGGATCTCAATGGCATTCGCGCCGTGGCTCTCATTAGCACGACCCCGGTGGGCCCAGATCCAGGCCCAAATCCTCTCATCGAACAAGGACGAGAGTTGTTTCAAGTGAAAAACTGCGCGTCTTGTCACCCGGGAACGCCGATATCGAGTCAGCAAACGGCCGCTTCTATCGAAGCCAATTTTGCTGATTCACCATCTGCTGAGATGAAAGCTTATAAAGGTCAAATCAGTGTTTCAGATCGCGATGCGCTTGCCGCCTACATCAACGAGGAGTTTTTCTGATGCGTATACTCCTCTTATTGACAGCTACATTTATGATGCTCGTTAGTTTTCAAAACTGTTCGCCTGAACACTCGGGGACCGATTTGTCGTCACAAAAAGTGTTTAAAATAGACAGTGTCTACCCGTATGCGACCAAATCCACCTACTACGACAATGTTCAACTTGTGAATGTTCAATCGGTTAGCGGCGGTTACAACTATCAGTTTATTGCGAGCCTGGTTTATGTCGACGCTCCAGACACTCAGGTCAAACTGCGTTTGACCTTTAAAGAAGAATCGGGCGCCCTTGTGTGCCCCAGAGTTGAAGTGACGGTCAATCGCTCGAATAACAACGTGGAAGTATCAAATTGCACTTCGACAAAATCTCAATCGACGATTCTGATCACGGTTGAGGCCAAGTTGACGACCGAGACGAACTACACCGAGGTCGGCAGTTATCGATTCGATATCTAGCTTTGAAACATGGGCCAAAGCGTTGAATTCGCTGCGCCGATAAAAAGATGAGTTTTGACATACCTAGCAACATACCGAGGATCGTTGAGTATTCTCATTTCAATCCAGTTAACCAATTGAAATAGTAGGATTTTTTAGCGCTCCATCTAGACTTTGGGCTTGAGAGAAAACTTAGGCTGTGAGAACCTGATTGTGGTTGATCAGTGGGAGCTTTCACCTCTAGAAAGCATGAACTGCCGACTGTGCCACTGGGTTTAAAGAATTAAACGTTAAAAGAGTCTGTGAGAATGTGAGTTTATATGCAGCCAACGTGTGCGTATCGCCGTTGTCATGTGTGTGGATCTTGTAGTGAGTCTCAAGATGAGATTCGAAAGTGCTCAAATTGTGGTAAGCCCTTCGCGCCTTTTTATTATTTCAATGATCAATTTTCCCCAGTCCTTGCAGAAGGGGGCATTCGGCCACCCGAAATCAGGGGAGAGTGGCAACCCATTAAGGGGCTGACGGCCTATTGGCAAATTGATGGATAAGGCTTGACCTCGGGCCGCCGAAGCGGTCTTAAATAGGGATGCCTGTTTCCCTGAAAGATATCGAAGCGGCGCGCGCCCGCATTCGAGATAAAGTTCAGCTCACTCCAATGGATCGATCGAGATCCATTTCAAAAAAACTGGGAACCGAAGTTTTTTTAAAACTCGAAAATCAACAGGTCACGGGCAGTTTTAAAATTCGCGGCTCGCTCAACAAAATGATGTCTTTATCGCCAGCCGAATTGAGCAAAGGCGTGGTCGCCGCAAGCGCGGGTAATCACGCTCAGGGCGTGGCGTATGCAGCCACGCTGCTCGGGGTCCAATCGACCGTTGTGATGCCCGAGACCTCGCCGCTCGTTAAGGTGATGGCGACCCAAGGCTACGGGGCCAAGGTGATCTTGCATGGTCAGTTTTACGATGAGGCCTATGCGCATGCCAAAACTCTTGAAAAAGAAAACGGCCAGGCGTTTATCCATCCCTATGACGACCCCATGATTATGGCGGGCCAGGGAACCTTGGGTCTTGAGATTCTCGAGCAACTTTCAGACCTAGATTCTATTGTCGTTTCGATTGGTGGGGGCGGAATGATGTCAGGAATCGCCGTCGCTCTTAAAGCGCTAAAGCCGAATATCAAGATTTACGGCGCGGTATCTTCTGCCGCTCCTGGGATGTGTGAATGGTTTAAAGGTTCACAGTTGTCTGAACCTTCTGGGGTGCGCACAATTGCCGATGGCATTTCGGTCAAAATTCCGAATCGTTCAATTTTTGAAACCTATATCAAGCCCAACGTCGAAGACATTGTGGCCGTTGACGATGAGGCCATTGCCGGCAGCATTGTTTACTTCTTAGAGCGCGCAAAAACGGTCGTAGAAGGATCGTGCGCGGTTGTGCTTGCGGCAGCCGAGCAGGCCAAGTGGGACCTGGGCAAAAAAACCTGCCTGCTTTTGTCGGGTGGAAACATCGATATGAATCTCGTTTCGAAAGTGATCGAACGCGGGCTAACAGAGCGGGGCCGCTTAGCTCGCATTGGTGTGCGAGTTCTTGATCGACCAGGCACGCTTATGAAGCTCACAGATATGATCTCTCACTCTGGCGCCAATATTTTAGATGTTCGCCATGACCGAGTTCGCCCTGGAGTTCGTTTGAGTGAAACGGTCATTGAATTTTTGGTTGAAACAAAAGACCCCCAGCAGATCGAAGATTTGCGATGCTCCTTTGCGACAATGGGAGAACTCTTAAGTTAGAAAGTCATGGGCCATGCGAGTTTCTGAGTTTATTCAAAATTTAAAACCCTACCAGCCTGGTAAACCTATATCTGAAACCAAAAGAGAATATGGTCTCAGTGACGTTATCAAATTAGCGAGTAACGAATCGCCCCTTGGCCCGAGCCCCAAGATACTCGAAGCTATGAAGGAATCTTTGCTCGAGATTAATCGCTATCCTGACGGATCGTGCTTTGCCATGCGCCAAGCATTTGCCGAGGCGTATAACGTCAAGCCTGATGAATTGGTATTTGGCAATGGCTCTGATGAGTTGGTAGATCGCCTTGTGCAGGTTTATTGCGAACCCGGTGATGCCATTATGACTTCGCAAGGGGCGTTTATTGCGTATCAAATTTCGGCACAGAGTTCGCGGGCCCAAACCCTTTTTGTGCCGCTGACCAAAGACTATCGTTTTGATTTGAAAGCCATGGGTGAGGCGCTTAAGAAAAATCAAGCTGAGTCTGGCGCCAAAGTGAAATTGGTGTTCTTGCCCAACCCTAACAATCCAACTGGAACCTATTTCACCAGCGCTGAGTTTTTGGCGTTTATGAACGTCGCCAAAGATATGGATGTTCTGGTGGTGCTAGATGAGGCCTACAGCGAATTTGTACGGGCCAAAGATTATCCCCATGGGCTCGAGTGGCGAAAAAAATATCCCAATCTTTTGCTTCTTCGCACGATGAGCAAAGTTCACGGCTTGGCGGGCCTCAGAATCGGTGCGCTCGTGGCCCCGGTTGAAACGGTTGGCTACCTGCAAAGAGTCAGAAAGCCCTTCAACGTGAACTCCATCGCGCAAGTGGCGGCGGTGGCCGCGCTCAAAGACCATGAACATTTGCGCGCCAATCAAGAGCTGACCTGGGCGGGCGTTGATTACTACACCGAACAGCTCACGCAAATGGGACTCGAATTCAGCCCGTCACAGGGCAACTTTGTTTTCTTTAATTGTGGGCGAGACGCTCAGGATGTGTATTTGGCCTTGCTTAAAAAAGGCATCATTCTTAGGCCAGTAGCGGGATATGGTTTTAAGAATCATTTACGAATGAGTGTGGGTTTGGAGTCTGAGAATCGAGCGGCGATCGCCGCGCTCAAAGAGGTGCTCAAATGATCAGCGGCAAAGGCTATGTGATCGCCATTGATGGGCCGTCTGCATCAGGAAAATCGTCTGTGAGCCGAGAGCTGGCCCGTAAGTTGGGGTGGAGCTGGGTTTCAACCGGAGCGTTTTATCGCGGTTTGGCGTTGGTGGCGCACCTAGAAGGACTAAATCCGAAAGACGAAGAGGCATTGGCCGAGTTGGCCCATTCAAAGCTATGGACGGTCAAGATGACCGCCGAGAGCACTTTGGTTTTGCATGGCGGTTCAGATATCACCGAGCGAGCCATGAGCCACGAAAACGGGGAGCGAGCGAGTCAAATTAGCCAATTGCCAAAGGTGCGCCAGGCGCTACTCAAAGCCCAGCGCGATTGTGCTTTGGGAGTTCAGGGCTTGGTGGCTGAGGGCCGAGATTGCGGCACCGTCGTTTTCCCTCAAGCGATTTTGAAGGTCTACTTGACCGCAAGCCAAGAGAGACGGGCGCAAAGGCGGGCCAAAGAGCAAGGTCTGAGCCTCTCGCGCACCGAAACCGAGCAAAATGAGCGCGACAAACGTGACGCCACCCGCAGCGCGGCACCGCTGCAAGTGGCCGCCGATGCGCGGGTGCTCGATTCAGAGGATTTAGGGCTCAACGAAGTTGTAGAAAAGATATGGCAATGGGCTCAGTCGGCTTTGGCTCAAAGTGTAAAATCCTTTTGACTTTAAGAGTTTACCCTCTATAACGAACCCTTAATCTCATGAGTCAAAAATTTTATATTCGTGAGAAATAAAATCGGGAGTTCTCGGTTGTACGGCCGTAACTACCCAAGAGGAGGTCTGTTTGCGTATGGTTGACACGTCTGGCGGTTCCAAAGGAAAGAGTAGAGCGCAGGTAGAAAGGGAGAAAATTCTGGCTCAACTCGATGCCGCTGACAAAGAAGTTCCTGAAAATCCAGGACTATTCTCCGCTATCGCTAAAAATAGTGAGTCCTTTGCTGATTTGTTTGAAAAATCACTCAGTGATCGCGATTTTAAAGTGGGCGATATCGTCAAAGGTATCGTGGTGGAAGTGCAAGAAGACTACGTCCTCGTAGATATCAATTATAAAAGTGAAGGTTTGATTCCCATCTCTGAGTTTCGTGTTGTCGATGGAGCACGAGATATTAAGGTGGATTCTGAAGTCGAAGTGTACATCGATCGCATTGAAAACGAAAACGGTATGGTTGTTTTGTCTAAAGACAAAGCCGACATGCTGCGGGCTTGGACAGACATTTCTCGCGCAGCCGAAAACGAAGAGGTTATCGAAGGTGTCATCATCGCAAAAGTCAAAGGCGGCTTGAGCGTGGATATCGGCGTTAAGGCCTTTTTGCCGGGTAGCCAGATTGATCTAAGACCAGTTCGTAATATTGATGCGTTTATCGGCAAGACCTATAAATTTAAAGTCATCAAATTCAATAAAAAACGTGGCAACATTGTGCTCTCTAGACGGGCGCTTCTCGAAGAAGAGCGTGAGTCACTCAGGTCACAAACTTTAGATGCCATGAAAGAAGGCAGCATTGTTAAGGGTGTTGTAAAAAACATCACCGATTACGGTGCGTTTATTGATCTTGGTGGCATGGATGGCTTGCTGCACATCACAGACATGAGCTGGGGACGCGTGAAGCATCCTTCAGAAATTCTCAATGTGGGCGATGAGATCGACGTGAAAGTGCTCAAATTCGATAACGAAAAAGAGCGCGTGAGCCTTGGTCTAAAGCAGCTTAAAGCGGATCCTTGGGACAGCGTGGCCGCTGAGTTTACAGTTGGTAAAAAGGTCTCTGGTAAAGTGGTCAGTCTCACCGATTACGGCGCCTTTATTGAATTGGCAGACGGAATCGAAGGCTTGATCCACGTTTCAGAGATGAGCTGGACGAAGCGCGTGAAGCATCCTTCGCAAATTCTAAAAGTAACGGATGACGTTGAAGTTCAAGTTCTTGAGATCGATTCGGCTAATCGCAGAATCAGCTTGGGAATGAAGCAGCTTGAAGCGAATCCTTGGGTTGAAATGAAAGATTCTTATCCCCCAGGAACTATCATTGAAGGTGAAGTGAAATCACTGACCGACTTTGGTGTGTTCATTGGCGTTGATGATGGCATTGATGGGATGGTTCACATCTCAGATTTCTCTTGGACAAAGAGAGTCAATCATCCATCTGAGATGTT
>JBGSQJ010000187.1:0-8197 GCA_041738165.1 Bdellovibrionales bacterium | reverse complement strand
CGTTCAACATGGCCACGGCCTCTTTGACCACACGGCGCGGAGACGTATCACCTATGGCTTCGGACCACAAAACCCGGCTACCGGCGGATCGAGGCCCGGTCTCCCAAAAATTGACTTCCGAACACGAAATATTCAACGTGGGTGTGTTCGTCAACGAGGCAATGTGAATGGGGCCACTGTCCGCACCAAGAAATAGTTTGCAGCCATTCAATATTTCAAAAAGATCGGTCAAACTGGTTTTGCCAACCTGCGAAGTGACCCTTTCGGATTTCACTTCTTGCACAATCTTTAGACTGTCACCAAGCTCCGCCGTGCTCCCGATAAGAGTGATGGCCTCATCCGTCTGTAGGACAAGCTCTCGAATAACAGCCAACCATTGCTCGCTGGGATAAGACTTTTTTGCCTGACTCGCACCCAAATGGACGGTGATTCCGCTGCGGGTTCGCGGCGCCGCAATCTTGGCCACTCGGTCCTCGGGCTGCAAATCAACGCCGCAGACCGCGGCAAAGATGTCTGTGAGGTGGTAGCGATTCGAACGGCCAACTCCCACTTGCGCATAAAAATAAGCACTTGAATCATCGGGAATATTTAAAAATCCATCTGAGTGTCTCGTGTAGCCCGATACCTGAGTTTGGGCGTCACACAATGCATCGACCAAAAAACTCGATACCGGTGAAAAGGTCAAGTTGACTATCCGGTCATATTTTTCATTTTTGAGCTCACTCACAAACCTAGAAAGTCGATCCAGCGCCTCTGCGTCCCCGTCTTCACCTGCGAAAAGTGGCTCCAAAATTTGCCCAGTCGGCAAAACGCGTTTTTTAATGTCTGGGCAACCGTCGAGAGCCGCTTCAAATTTTTCGCGCACCAGCACGTGAATTTCTGCGGAGGGAAGTTCTCTTTTAAGGGCACTCAGCGCCGGCCAGGTCTGATAGATGTCACCGAGCCTTGCGAGTTGCAGAACCAGAATCTTCATGTTCGCATTGCTCCTTAATCAGCTCGGACATTAAACGCAAAATCTGGATTTGATAACGGGGCCTCTGATTCTTCTCAGATTCATTTTGCTTCACAGAAAAACGGGTCTTGGCCGAATCCAGTTTTTCTTTAGCATTCATTTTTGAGCCTCTCGCAGTTGCGTTCGAATAGAGCGCAGCAACTTGAGTTGCAGATCACTTTTTTTCTTTGCGACATTGATCTCATCTTCTTTCATTCGCCAAAATTGCAAATCGGGAGATTTCCGACCCTCTCGCGAGATCGCCTCAATGAGGCGTTTTCGTGAAAACGTCGACTTTTCCTGCCCCTTAATGAGGCCGGACTCGACAAAATCAAGATGTTCTAAAAGCGACTGAGTGTCTTCGCGGCGAAAATGCTGCGAGATCTCTTGCCATAGATTATGACCACGCGACCCTATAGAAGCCGATGCCTCTTCGATCTTTTCACTTAGACACATTCTCCATGACACTCGATCGAGGGCTTGATCCACCAAATTTTGAGTTGAAAACCCGTAGCAACACCAGATATTTGAGTCGATTTTTGCCACTCTCATAGCCTGGATATGGGGTGCGACCACGCGAATTTCTTGATCAAACAACATTTGATTTGCCACTTGGCTAACCGTCTCGGCCGACATGGATTCAATACATTCAAAACTGGGTTTTGGGCACGCTTGGGAATGGGCACATGGTGAACACTCAATGCTCGATCTTAAAATGATTGATCCCGCTTTGTACGCACCCGTGCGTCTCCAATCCGACGAACCCAAAGATAGCTCCAAAATTTTACACTTCTCACTGGCATTCGCTAAGTGCTTAATGCTGGTATCGCCCGTTATCAAGAGGTCCGAGTTTTTCAAAATCGCGCAGACTTCAGGTAGACCCACAATGGCCAACGATATCGGTAGGGGCTGAACCAACTCTTTGAGTCGGTTTAAAGTTTCTCTCTCGGTCAGTGCACCCAAGATCACAAATTGAAGATTCTCAGATCGTGAACCGAGATTGAGAATCAACTGAGCCCAATTTTCTAAAGGCCAAGTTTTCTTAATGTCCGATGTGGTGAGCTGGATGGTCACAACTCTTTTTCGCGAATCAATAATTCCTGAAATTTCAGACAGAGCTCGATTCGGCAGATCAAGGCTCCAATCTCTAGTTGTTGAGTCCAATTCGCATGCATTCATAAATATGTCAGTGTAGTGAAAGATCTCATCCGTAGAATAGTCCGACCGCTCATTCAAAAAGCGAAACCACGACGAACCAAAGCCAGGTAGCCCCCGCTCATCAAAATGAAGTCCAATTTTGCGACCCGATTTAATCATGCTGACAAGGTGCCCAGAAAGCGCCGTGTGAGTGACGTTGATGACCAAATCGTATTTCTGCTTGTTCATTTCATCAACGAGTTCGTGGACGAGATCATGAGACGCAAGAAGCGGAATATCCGATTGACCTAGTCCACTTTGAATCGCGGAATAGTTTAGACTCCACCAATGTTGAATCGTCGGCAGCAGTGGCTTAAGGCCCTCAGACACAGAAAAAGTGAACATGTCCAGCTGACTGCTCGGGTATTTTTCTTTTAGCCCATTGATGAGTGGCACACACATCACCGTGTCGCCGAGCCGAAGAAGACTGACCACTAAAATTTTCACGTAATCATCTCCGTTAACGCAGATAGAGTTGCATCGGGCATTGCAAAATCCAAATCTTTGATTGTCAACAATGGGCCCGCGCTCTCAAAGGCCCGGTCTCCAACTCCAGATGGCAATCCACGAAGTTTTCTTTGCCAAGCCAGCGCCTTCCAATTTCTGGCGACCAGCCAACTGCGCGCCTCATTAAAAAAAGCACCGTCGAGAACCTGAGACACAGTATGATCTAAAACCAAGAAGCTGCCCTGTTTGATCGAACTGGCAACCGCTGAATCTTTTTTTAGCTGCGATAGGTTCGAGCATCCACTAAATGAAACTCTCTCTGGGTTCCAATTGAAGTCGCCCTTTACAGCCGCCATCAGCTCGGCCCGCGAATCGATGATCACTATATTCGCCGTGCATTCACAAAGCAGGCGGCGAATGTGAAAGCCCGACCCCACGCCCAAAACAAAATAGGACTTTGGATCTAGTCCAGCACGACGACTTTTAATCCACCAATCGGCGGCCTCGGCATGAGGGTTGTAAAACGAGGCCTGCCGGCGTCCCTTCCAGCTGTAAATGCTTTCGCCAAATGGGCTGATCTCTTTGCTGACCAAACTCACACCTGCCCACGAGATCTCAGCTGCAGGGCCATTTGAAGTGCATTTTCATGTTTAGGGTTCACGGCCAGTACTCGTTCGACTTCGAGTTTGGCTATTGCCACTTCACCTCGCCGCATACATAGAGCTGCAAAGACAAGGCTCAAAGACTCACTCCAGCCCCCCTCACAAAGATAATTTCGAACCAACCCATGAACTTCTGTTTCTTTTCCCAGACCAAGACCCCAATCCACAATGAGATTCATGGCCGAATCATTGAGTGGGTTCAGTTCAATCGCGGTTAGCAAGTTACCCCAAGCCAGATCCAGGTCGCCCTTCATGCGATGACCGATGGCAAGGCCCACCCAAGCTTTGTCATTGGCGCGGCTGGATTCGACGGCCTTTCGAAAATGAAAGAGCGAAGAGTCCCAGTCTTGTCTTTGAATGGCTAATGCACCTAAATTCACCTGAAGCACATCTGAGTCTGGGTCGATTCTGTGTGCTCGATTGTAGCTGTCTTCTGCCAACTCGAAACTTCTCAAGCGCACAAACACGTTGCCCATTAACTTGTACAATTCAAATAGGTCACTTGAATCTTCTGGTGCCACCATAGACGCCTGATGCAAATGATCTAGGGCTTGTTCATCTTGTTGAAGCTCGTATTCGGCTTGCCCAAGGGCAAACAGAGTCTCAAAGCGGTAGTCCATCTTGACTACGGCGCCAAGCACTTTTGAGGCTTCTTCGAGTTGGCCCGAGGTACTGAGCTGGCGAGCTAACTCCATAGCGATCACACTGTCGTGCGGAGTGATTTGCAAAATAAGGTATAGATCATCTCGCTCCAATTGAGGGCGAGATATGGAATTCAAATTGGACTTTAATTGGGTGCGACCATAGTCGCCGGACTGATTCTCTAGATTCACGCGATCCTCCCGGTGAACTCTAGAGCAACTCAAGTGCCAGGATTCAAATCCGCTTCAGTTGGCTGGCGGTCAGAAAACTCGACCAAAGTTACGCTAAAAGGGCGACCCAGGCGTCAATCGACCGTCACGCTTTTTCGTCTAGTTTTGAAACTGATGAACCACTTTTGTAGGCGCCAACTGCCTTTCGGCTCAGCTGCGTCTGACTAAGGTCTCGAATAATATCTGACTTGGCCTGTTCGATGAGCGAGAGAATTTGTAAATCCTGTTCAAGAATTCTCGTCACCAGTTCTGATTTTTCTTGCATGCATTTCATAATTTCAGTTTTGTCGTGATTCGAGACCTCTTTGTTCTCAGCGCCTTGCGATGCTGTGTCAACGAGACGATCAATACAGCGAACCAAATCAAGTATGGTTTCGCGAGCTTGATAGAATATTTCAAGTCCATCAAAATTTCCCTGAATAAAATTCGCGAGCTCATTTTCATTCAGCTGCAAGAATTTCTCGAGGTGGTAATTTTTGTCTTTCAAAAGTCCGACGACCGTGTCCATGCTTCCTCCGTGATTCATTGATTATCTTGCTGCTTCTTGCTTAACTTTTTCGATCGCACTTACCCATCCTGTGTACAACGTCTCCATGACCTTGATGGCATTGTCGAGTGGCGCTCGGTCGCCCGTTGCATTGCACTTGGTCAACTGATCTGTGATGAACATGTAAAGTTGCTCGAGGTTTTTAGCGATTTCGCCTCCAGCCTCATGATTGAGCGTATTGTTCAGCTCGATAATGATGTCGAAAGCCTTACCTACGTTCATCCCGCGACCCGCAATATCCTTGTTATCAATGGCAATCGCGGCTTGTTTCATAAAGCGAATAGCGCCTTCATAAAGGAGCAAGAGCAGCTTTTCTTTGCTCGCACTCTGCACCGACGTCTCTTTGTATTTCTGATATGGATGCTTCATAGGCCCCCGACCATATATAATTTTTCGGCGACCCTAACGCCGTACTTAACAAGCCTCGACCACAGTTGATAAAGCAGGTTATCCAAGCCCAAAGCCCCCGCCTCCACCGCCACCTGCTGCTGAAATTTGCCCAGCCTGCCCCTTAAGCCGACTCATTGTTTCTTCGAGTTTGGCGAATTTGTTTCGAAGTTGTTCTTCTTTTTTAACAAGTTGGCGCTCTTTGTTTTCAATGCTGGTGTTCATCTGGCTGATTTTGTCTTGTAGAGCACGCTTTCGAATCGCAACTGGACCAAAAGCAGAATTCAGCAAGACTCCCACTTCGCGCTTCAGTGTGGGGATAAACCCTGACTTGAACCCGTCACCAGCTAAAAACCTCTGAATGTTAACTGGATTTCGCGCCAAAGCATCGTTGAATTTTTTTTCGTCGAACTCCAATATTCCATTTCTATTGAATATGATCCCGATTTGATTGAGACGGTTGATGTCTCCCCCGACTCCATATTGAGGGTCCTGCACGAGCCGTCTTAGCCGATTTTCAATGCTTCTCAAAAGGCTGTCGCCACCCAAGGTCGACGACGTATCTGTGTCTTTGGTCAGCGCATTTTGCGACTGAATGAATTTGAACACTTCATTGATTCCATCAACGAAAGTTTTCACTTTGCCGACTACGACTTCTTGATCTTCTTTGACATTGATGTTCACTGTGCGGCCAGGGCTAGCCTGGCGAAGCTCCAAAGTGACGCCAGGAATAATGTCTTGAACCGTGTTGTCACCGATTTCAAATTCAAATCCGTCGACTTTGATTTTTCCGTTCTTGGCTTCTCGCTCGTCATCGAAATACAAATCTTGGTCACCGTCCAAAAAGTACAGCGATGGGTAAGAGACGGCGTTTTCGTTTCCGACGGCGTCCCCAGAGATCATCAGCTTAAAAGGTTCATCGGGAGAACTTCGGTCGTTAAGCACCGTGGCTCGCACTCCTAGGCCTGCTCGATTGATGGCGTTTGAAACGCCTTCTAGTGTGTTGTTCTCGCCATTGATGTAAACTTCTTGCTGGCCTTCAGGCGTTTCGAAGCGAAAGTAGCCGACCCCTATCTCGGTTTTGTCTTTGTCGGGAAACCCGTTTGTGATCGCCGCTGCTTTTTGCGCCAACTCCATCACTTCGACATTCCAACTGCCATTCACGCTGGCGGTGGGATCGACTGTTCCGCCAACGACATTGGGATCACCTGAAATCAATTTGATATCTGAAAATCCTTTTGAGGAAGCAAGCCCACTGATCGTGCCAATGATTCCTGAAAGCTTTGTTTCTAAATCTTGAACCAGTTTGAGGCGCGCTTCTTGTTTGCCTTTTTTGCCTTCCATATTGCGAATAGGAATTCGTTCAGCATCAACAAGCTGATCGACAATATTCGGCGGAAGGCCTGAAGCCATTCCTGTGAAAGTGATTCCGGGCATTCATCCCTTCCTTTCACTTTCATTTTCGCTGTATTTTTATGGAAGCCGTGAGTCAATAAAATGACTTACATCGCTTTGTCTAGAATTCGGCCCGTATGTTTGTCTTTGTCGCGCGTGGCCTGCCAGAGCTGGGATTCAGAGAGTCTACGTACGATTTGGCCCTCAGGGTCCAAGACCAGCACGACTCGGCAATCGTCCTTAAGTTCGATATGAATGGTAAGGTCGTTCGATTTTAGTCCCGGTAAGTCCTGTAACACCTTGATTGCATCGTCAAATTCTTGATCGCTCAGATTGCGTTTTAACTCGCCCTCGCCCGACTCTTGCCGCCCATTCGCATCTCGATCAGTGGACATTTCAGTCTGAACTCGGTCTTTGACCCGGGCTTTGGGCTCAATTGGGCTAACTGGTTGAGGCACAACAGACTTGATATTCATACGATGGATAGATCGGAAACCTCAAAATGAAACATGAGTCAGAGAATAGAAAAACCGACTTTGGTGTATTTAGAAACGATCTTTGGCTAGATCATTTGTCATAAAGCTACCTAAAAATCCGAAGAGGTGCGAAGCCGCTCCTCTTCGGAGTAGGTAAGTCGATCGGGAGAGGAGAATACTTGTCTCCCGATCGAAAACATAAATCCTAATAAAGAGTAAATGACTTCTGATTGATTATGAAATCAATCTTAGTGCAGCCGCAGGCTGTTGGTTGGCCTGAGCCAATACGCCTACTGATGCATTCATTAAAATGTTGTTACGCGCAAGTTCTGCTGAGCTCTGAGCGATGTCTGTGTCACGAATTCGTGAGTTGGCTGCTGAGAAGTTCTCAATCGCAACGCCCAAGTTGTTTGTTGTCGACACCAATCTGTTTTGAATCGCACCCAAGTTGGCTCGATAACCATTCACTTGACGTTGCGACTCTTCTAAAACCTCAAGTGCCGCGCGCGCATCATTTTTGTCAGAAAAATCAAAGCCCGCAATCCCTAAGTTGTCGGTCGTAGCTGTGATGTCGGCGGTAGAAAAACCAATTCTGTCTTTGAAGTCGTCATTGTTTATATCAATTTGGAATTCAAATGCTTCTCCGTCGCCATTGAGCAAGTTCGTTTTTCCAAATCGAGTCGATTGGGCAATACGTTCAGATTCTGAAATCAACTGCTGAACTTCTTTGTTGATAAAGCCACGCTCCGTATCTCCAACTGTGTCAGACGAAGCCTGAACTCCCAATTCTCTTAGGCGAGTCAAAATATTAGATATTTCACCAAGTCCGCCCTCGGCCACCGCGACCATCGACATACCATCATTGGCGTTGCGCTCGGCTTGTTGATAGCCACGTATCGTGGACTTTAAAGTTTCACTAATAGACAAGCCGGCGGCATCGTCGGCCGCTTTAGTGATTCGGCTTCCACTAGAAAGTTGTGCGAAGCTCTTTGCAATTTCGCGTTGGCTGTTAGCCATAGTCTTCTGCGCATTGATAGATGGCAGATTTGTTGTGATTCGCATTCCCACGGTATTCTCCTTTTTTATCGCTTCATTCAATAGAAGCGAATTTTAGTTAAAGAGATCCCTCTCTCAGTAAACCCAACGCGATACCTACTTCGCAGTGTGCTTACAGAGCTCATTCCAATGAGCCAGTTATTGTTAATTGTCTCTTCCAGCTAGAC
>JBGSQJ010000136.1:0-1918 GCA_041738165.1 Bdellovibrionales bacterium | reverse complement strand
TTCCGTCGGGATAATCTCTTGGGCTGAGCCATTTTGCGAGCAGTAAAATCAAAATGAGTTTCATGGTTTCAGAGGGCTGGTAGCGAAAGAATCCCAAGTTTAGCCAACGAGTGGCACCATAAGTTGTATGTCCCATGACTTCTACGGCCACAAGAGCTGCGAGGTTCAAGGCGTAGAGAACGTAAGCGGAACGTACAAAAAATTTGTAATCGAGTAGGGTGACGCCCAGGTAAAGTCCCCAACCCACGGCC
This sequence comes from Bdellovibrionales bacterium, assembly GCA_041738165.1. GTDB lineage: Bacteria > Bdellovibrionota > Bdellovibrionia > Bdellovibrionales > UBA1609 > JALHOQ01. The sequence continues at coordinate 1,667 of JBGSQJ010000136.1, read as the reverse complement.
AGCCAAGCTAATTGCAACCAAAAGAGGTCTTTTTTATCTGTAGAAAAGAGCCCATGAGTGGCGCTGTACAAATTGATCAATCCAATGACATTCAATGCCAAAATCACGAGGGCCAAATTGACATCGAAGCGAGAGAATATTCCTCGCTCTTCCATATGCAATTTCATTCGGGCACTTCCTCTGCCGGTTGAGCGAGCACGGGCCTACTGGTGCGATCCAATGCGGACTTGATCATTTCAGGGTGATATTTCTTGAAGTAGGCCATCATCACATCATGCGCGATGGGCGCGGCCCCTTGGCTGCCCGAACAGGAGTGCTGGGCCAATACGGCAATCGTGATTTCTGGGTTCTCGACAGGTGCAAAGCCAACAAACCAACCATGGTGACGCATAAACATGGGCCGCGAATCACAGCGGTGGTAGATTTCATCAGCTGAAAAATTTCTCAGCTGAGTGGTGCCCGTTTTTCCCGCCATTTCGACCCCAAAAAGTCTAGAGCCCCGAGCTGTGCCTCGCGAACCATTCACAACGTCTCGCATACCCCGCTTAACCGTTTTGAAACTGGTTTCTGAAATCGTGACGCCAAATTCATTTTCTTGTGTGGCGTCGCGCACGATTTGAGGGTCAAAACTTTGAACAACTCGGCTTTCTCGATCAAGTATTTTCTTAACCAAATAGGGCTTTACAACTTTTCCGTCAGTCGCAATCGAGTTGTAAGCCAAGGCCATTTGAAGTGCGGTCACGAGTACAAATCCCTGTCCGATGGCGTTGGAGAGATTTTCACCGGGTTGCCATTCCTCACCCAGTTTGCTCTTTTTCCATTCTGAGGTCGGGATTAAACCCGAAACCTCATGCGCCAAACTCAAGTCAGTTTTTTGCCCGAGGCCCAGAAGTTTGGCGTAGGGCGCGATGCGGTCCATCGTCAATGCGATTCCCATTTTGTAAAAGAAGACGTTACTTGAAACTTCGAGAGCTTTGACGACGGTGATGTTTCCGTACCCATTGCGGCTGTGGTCATGGTAGGGGCGTCTACCAAATTTGATGCTGCCAGGGGCATGAACGAGTGAGGTGGGTGTAATAATTTTTTCTTCTAGGGCTGCCAGCGCTACAAAGGGTTTAAATGTTGAGCCCGGAGAAAAGTGATCTTGAATGACCTTGTTGCGCAGTGGTCGAAAGGGGTCGTTGATCAGCTTCGCCCACACCTTTGGTGGGATTCCAGTTGAAAACTCATTTGGATCGTACGTAGGCCCTGTGACCCAAGCTAGGATTTCGCCATTTGTACGCATCGCCACCATTCCGCCAATTCGAGGACCGACGTGATCTTGCCTATTCATGGCCTGATAGGCGGCCTCTTGAATGTCTTTGTCGATGGTCAAGACGAGATTATGGCCAGGCACAGCGGGCTCAGGCTTAAAGCCAAAGTAACTCGAATTTTCCCCTGCGGCTTCTCGGCCTTTTGCATCTACCTCGACGTAGTTGACTCCGTCTTTTCCCCGAATGGTCATGTCCCAAGTTTCTTCAAGACCACTTTTGCCAACAAGGTCCGCTTGCTCAAACACGATATCGCCTTTGTAGCGGTCGTTATACTTAGGAATCTGTTCTTTGGAGATTTCCCCGACGTAGCCAAAAAGCTGAGCGCCTTTATGGCCCAAATTGTAATATCTCAAA
>JBGSQJ010000135.1:0-16506 GCA_041738165.1 Bdellovibrionales bacterium | reverse complement strand
GACTCAAACGAAGAGGACACGCGCCATGAGTGACGACACCAATATACTCATTGAAAATCACGAGTACGATGGAATTCAAGAATACGACAATCCCCTACCCATGTGGTGGCTGGTCACTTTTTTCGTGACCATTATTTTTGGGTTTCTTTACTGGGTTCACTATGAACTTAGTGGCGGGACGTCGCTCGCCCAAGAGCTCAAGCAGGATTTGGCCGCGATAGAGCTAATCAAAAAGTCAGCGCCCCAGCCCGAAGAGACTGAAGAGATGTACCTAGCTTGGGTAAATGACAAAGACAAATTGGAACTTGGTCATTCACTTTATCAGTCCAAATGTGCGGCCTGCCACGCTCCTGAGCTTCAAGGACTCATTGGGCCCAACCTAGTCGACTCGTATTGGGTGCACGGACAAGGTAAAATGACGGACATGGCAAAGGTCATACGCGACGGAGTGCTAGATAAAGGAATGCCCAACTGGGGCACTCAACTGAGCGATGATGAACTACGAGCGATTGTAGTTTTCGTTGCCAGCCGATATGGCACTAGTCCCGCCAACCCAAAAGAACCGCAGGGTGAAAAGTTTGAGCGCTGATGAAAAGCTCTCCACTCTTGATGAGTATGGCTCTAGGCTCTTTGTCATACCTGCCGAAGTTAAAGGCCGCCTAAGATCTCTTAGAGATTTGGTCTACTGGGGCCTGCTCGCCATTTTTATCATTTTGCCATGGACCAAGATCAATGGAATGCAATCTGTTTGGATCAACGTTCCCGAGCGGCGATTCGCTCTATTCGGGATCACTTTTTTCGCTCATGACGTTCCGCTTATATTTTTTATTTTGGCAATTGGTGTGCTGGGTCTCGCTCTAGTTACGGCTCTTTGGGGACGAGTGTGGTGCGGCTGGGCTTGCCCGCAAACGGTATTTATCGACGCCGTCTACAGGCGGATTGAGATATGGGTTGAGGGAGACTACATCACCAGGCGGCGGCGCCACCAAAGACCTCTCGATATAGAAAAGTTTTCGAGATCGTCTTTAAAATGGCTCGCCTACATCGTTGTGAGCTCCGTGTTTGCACATAGCTTTGTGGCCTATTTCACTGGTGCCCAGCCACTGCTTGAGATGATGAAGGGAAGCCCTGAGCAAAACTGGACCTACTTTTTGCTGACCTCTAGTATGACCCTGCTTCTTTTGTTTAACTTCGGCTGGTTTCGCGAACAGTTCTGTCTCATTATGTGCCCGTACGGTCGATTTCAAAGCGTCTTGATGGACGAGCAAAGTGTAACCGTACTCTACGATGAAAAACGTGGGGAGCCGCGCAAGAACAAGACAATCGCCAATCAAAAACAAGGTGACTGCGTCAGTTGCAATCGCTGCGTTCAAGTTTGCCCAACGAACATCGACATTCGAAATGGCGTACAGATGGAGTGCATCGCGTGCACGGCCTGCATCGACGCTTGTAACGAAATTATGCGCAAGGTGAATAAGCCCGAAGGGCTAATTCGCTATCAAAACCTAAAAGGTTTCGGCACCAAATATCTAAGACCCCGCGTTTTGGTGTATTTCACCCTCATAATTATTTGCAGTGTGGGTCTCGCCTACAATGTGATCTATAGGCAACCCTTTGCATCGGCGCTGCTAAGAGCCAAAGATTCTCCTTACCAAACACTCCCGGATGACAAAATTTCAAACCATTTTAAACTTCATCTGCACAACCAATCGTCTATGCCCCAGCAGTTTGAACTTCAAGTTGAAGACCCGCAGCTTATGGACCTCATCGAGATTCGCCAAGCGGAAGCCATTCATCACGTGCAGATAGGTGATCAAAAGGAGTTTCACTTTTTCGTTATCTTTTCAAATCGACTTTTAAGTTCTGCGGGTGATTACAAATTGAAAGTGAAGCTTATCGAAAGAATCAGCCAAACATCCACAATTTTCGATCTAGATCTCCTCGGACCTAAACCTATTTCAAACTAGAAGCGGGCGTTTTATCCGAGCCTTGGCGCTTCTTAGGTATTCGAACTACAAATGTGGTGTGCCCGTCTTTGAGTTTATAAGTAAGGTTTCCTCGATGCCGGTCGACAATGCTATGTGAAATGCTGAGACCTAGGCCCGTGCCGTACTGAACTCGCTTTGTACTAAAAAAGGGCTGAAAGAGCTTGTTTTGAACTTCAAGAGCGAGGCCAGACCCACTGTCTTGAACCAAAATCTCAATGTGAGTGTCGTCACTTTCTACAAAAATATTCACCCAGCGCTCCTGCAGATTTTCTACGGCGTCAAAAGCGTTGTTCACTAAATTGATTAACACTTGAACGATCTCATGACTTCGGCACTCAAGCTTCAAAGAACTGTCGTAAGGATTCACAACGAGACGAATTCTGTGATCTTTAAATCGCTCCGCACACAAATCGATCGAGTCTCCAAGAATCTCCTGAAGACTGGTCGCCAGATAGGGTTCATCTTTCGCACCCTGATGCGCCAAGGATCTCATACTTCGAACAATCTTTTCGATTCTATGTCCCGTCACCGATATGGTGCGAACCAAACGCAAAATATTTTCTGTGTCCACTTGTCCTGACGTCAACATCGACTCGAGCATCTCGGCTCTGCCTAAAATGACCGATAACGGGTTGTTGATTTCATGAGTGATCGCGGCGGCCATTTCGCCAATGGCGCTCAAGCGTGAGGCATGTAAGAGCTGTGCATCTTTTTCTAAGATCGTGCGCTGAGCCTCTTTGAGCTCGGTGATATCCTGGCGAATTGCAAGATACCGATAGGGCTTTCCATTTGAATCTAAAAATGGCGTGATCGTCGTGAAAACCCAATAAAGGGCACCCGATTTTTTGCGGTTGCAGATCTCGCCTCGCCAGACCCCCCCGCCGCCTATGGTATTCCACATAGCTTTGAAAAAGTCCGGCGAATGAACTCCAGAATTAACGATCCGGTGATTTTGACCAATCAATTCAGATCTTGAGTACTCTGAAATTTCACAAAATCGATCGTTAACCATCGTGATCGCGCCTCGCGCATCGGTCTGAGCCACGATGGCAGACTGATCTAGAGCATGCTTTTGATCTCTAATGAGCTGATCGACTTCGGTCATTGTGGGCAGACAATAACAAAAAAAATCTCCCTTTTTGCAATTAAAAGGGCTATGACACCCTGTGAGAAGGAGGATGAGTCATGCATGAGAACAGTCGCGGTTTTGTCGTGGTGGTTGATGATGACCCCGAACTTCGCTCGCTTCTCGTCGATCACCTGAGCGCTGAGGGCTATTTTGTTCGTGAATTCTCAGATGGACTGGCGGCTCTAAAATTTTTGAACTCTTCTGATCCAGAGACCGATCAGGTGGAGCTCGTGATCTCAGATCTAAAAATGCCAGATCTAGATGGCTTGAGCTTACTCAATAACTTGAGGCCCAAACACCCCGAACTTCCTGTGATACTGATGACCGCGTTTGCGAGCGTCGAGTCAGCAGTAGAAGGTTTAAGAAAGGGCGCATTTGATTATTTGACCAAACCTTTTAGGCTCAAAGAAATCAGCCATATCGTAGAACGCGCCGTCCTGGTGGCGAGGCTTCGAAAGCAAAACAAAATCTTAAGTCATGCCGTTAAAAAGAAGTGGTCGGTCAATGAGGTCCTGGGCAAAAGCCAAGCCATGCAAAACGTTTTTGATATGGTTTCGAGAGTCGCAGCGAGTTCTTCTAGCGTTTTAATTTCGGGTGAATCTGGAACCGGAAAAGAAGTGATCGCCAAGGCCATTCATAAACAAAGTGCACGTTCAGATAAACCTTTTGTCGCCATCAACTGTTCGGCGATTCCCGAATCTCTGCTCGAGAGTGAACTCTTTGGACACGTCAAAGGCGCGTTTACAGGAGCCGCGGTCGACAAGGCCGGACTGTTTGACGAGGCCGATGGCGGAACCGTGTTTTTAGATGAAATCGGCGATATGCCCATGAGCCTACAAGCCAAGATGCTGCGAGTGTTGCAAGAGCGGGAAATCCGCCCTGTTGGTTCAACGCAAAGTAAACCCGTCAACGTGCGGGTGCTGGCCGCCACTCACAAAGATTTGCGCCAAGCGATCGGCGAAGGCAATTTTCGCGAAGATCTCTATTATCGATTGGCCGTTATTCCGATTCTCATACCGCCGCTCCGGCACCGCCCCGAAGACATCCCGCTCTTGGCAAATTATTTTTTGCATAAATATTCGGCGCTCAACGACTCGCGCGTGACGGCTATAACTCCAACCGGTATGCAAAAGCTTATGGCTCTTCAATGGCCAGGAAACGTCAGAGAGCTCGAAAATCTGATCGAGCGCCTTGTGGTCATGACACCTCATTCTGTTATTCAAGAGGGAGATATTCCGGCTGCTAACTCAGACGGTTTTGAATCCTTCTTCGGTCAGGCCACCACACACTGGCCAACTCTTGAGGCCTTAGAGAAGCGCTACATGCAGCTCATCCTCGACAAGACGGGCCACAAGAAAGAGCGGGCGGCTCAGATTCTCGGGATCAATAGGCGCACTCTTTATAGAAAAGAGCGCGAATTCGGTTTTGTGTCTCAAGATTCAATCGATAATGAATGCGCTGAGGATGAGCAGATCTAGCTCAGCTCGAAATTTTCAATCGCCGAGTTTTCGAATCTGGCTCTTTAAATTTAGCAATTGAAAGTCTTCGTTTCGATGGGTTCGAGTTTCATCTGTCCAACTGACTCCTCAACCAGATCTGGCCAGATCTCAAATCACGCCTTGTGGCCAGATCTCAAATCACCCCATGGACAGACAAAATTTTATGCAGCGGTGGCGCAAAAAAATTGTCACATTCAAGCCGTATCTGGAAATTCAAAAAATCCCTCGACCCTCACTTGGGCTTGCCCGCGATTTTTTTCAAAATAATTACGAATTTTTCGAAACGGCATCAAGCCAATGGCGACAATTTTCGTGTAAGGCCGTGCATCCCAAAATTTCTGGTCATCCATGGATACATCAGAGCCGAGGCAAGCTGCGCGCCCACTCTTGGCTCCGCTACCTCTCGGCCGCTGGCGAGCTCTATTTAATGGATTGCCTTTCTCGCACCCCATAACAATGCGAACGAGCACCCCAGCAAGAGCGCGCAGATAGTCAGACATTTGTTCTCTTCGTCTAGCCTTCACAAGTAGGTGGAGGTGGTTGCCCACGTTGGCATACTCGCGCAGCTCGACACCAAAATGCCCAGCCAACCGCCGCACAGCCTGATTCACCCGTTTTTGATGTTTCCGCGCCAAGAACGAATGCGCGCCCTTGGCTTTGCTGGATTTCAAGATGAGATGCGTATAGTGCCGACTCGAAAATGGCCTTTTGGTTTTTGGGTTGCCCTTAAATTTCGAGCCACCAAATGGCTTACCAACTTGCGATCTGTAGTTGAGTAGATCAAATTCGAGCTGTTTTTTCACTTCATCGAAGCTATGTCATTTTTATTAACTTCGCAATAAAAAACCCGGATTCAGTTTATTAGTGCAATACCCAGCACTATTTGGAGGAGTTAGAGAGTCCCGATTTTCAGATATTACCGCGACACCCAAGGGCGATTACGGCAATCGTCAAAAGTGACAGATAATGGCACTTAAAGCTCACAGGGGCTCCATCAGTTAAGTTACCTCTACACAGCGCTCTACAAATTTTCTAAAAACTGTTTTCCTAGGAACACGTTTCTCAGTCGCTAGATTTCAAGTGGAGCATTCTTCAGTAGTTAGACTTCAAGTGACGCATTTTCAAGTAACGCGATCAATTTGGCATTGACAGGTTCTTAGCGCCTTAGCTTGACCGCCAACACGCGTTTCACCCCAGCGACAATCCTTGAATCAAATGAGAATTAATTCAAATGGCGAAGTCACAATCGAGTTTAAATAGGCAGCCAATGTCTTACTTAAAGTCTCGTTTGCAAACCGAAAGACCCCAATCCCTCAATTTCAATTGTCATGATATAACCTCATCCGAATGAAGCAGTTGTCGTTAATTCCCAAAATGCATCTTGCCTGTGGGGGCGGATTCAACAACACCCGGCTAGAAAAACGCGTCTTGTCTTCGCGCCGGCCCATCCATTTGGTTTTGAAAACCCGTTCCTTCGTAAATCTTTTCAAATCTAGATTGATAATCAAAGGTTTAAACTCAAGGTATGCGAAGGCTTTCGGCATCAAAGTCTATGCCTCGAGTGTTCAAAAGGATCATTTGCATTTGGTGATTAAAATCCCAAGTCGTAGAGCCTACATCGGATTCATCCGCACCCTAACTGGGATGATGGCTCGCAGACTAGGACTCGGGCTCTTTAAATTTAGGCCGTACACTCGCGTCGGCACTTGGGGCCGAGAGTTTCGAAGTCTTCTCGATTACCAATTTCGTAACGACATGGAAGGGTTTCAAATTTGGCGCTACCAACGGGCGAGAGCCGGGCCGCTGGCACCTAGCCCACACCACAAACTCGCTTGGTATGAGGCGACTTTGTAATCCGAATTGGTCAGCTTTTTATTCGATTCGGCCAACACGACATCCGATGCAATTGCAGGTGGCTATGTTTTCTCAGTTCCCTGTGGCATCTCGACCACCCGCCCTCACCAAAAATTTACTTACAAGAGACGACCTTATAGTCAGTGCCGGCTAGCTTTTTATTCAAATCGGCGAGCACGACCTTTCCATTTTTATCTTTGGTTTCAATTTTCAATTCACCAATTTCTTTTTTAACATCCACGACCCTCACTTTGCAGGTCGAAAACTGGCTTTCGTCGCAAAGTCGGTCTGTGACCATGTCCACGCAGCCCGAACAATGTGTTTTATCCAAAACGCAAGTTTTACTCTCAGCCATCGCGCTTGGCGAAGCGATCGAAACCATCAAACCGACAGCGAGTGACGCTAAAAAACCAGCCATATGTCCTCCTAAAAAAATGAGTAGCGTTGAAGCCAAAATAATCAAGTCTTCACCCTATTTCTAGATCCACCCTATTTCTAGATTAATCTCACTTGAACCGCACGAAAAAACCGAATAGTTTGCCGCCATGTCATCAAAGCAGAAGCGCGATCTGGTCTATTTGGTTTTGAGCGGTGTCTTTATCACCAATGCGCTCTTAGCCGAACTGATTGGCGGAAAGTTGATCCAAGTGGGCCCCTTCACAATGAGCCTTGGGGTGCTTCCCTGGCCCGTGGTGTTTTTGACCACAGATTTGATCAATGAATACTTTGGCAAACGCGGCGTTCGCCAGCTCTCACTGTTTACAGCGGGTCTGGTGCTTTATGCCTTTGTCATTTTGTTTATCGGAATTGGAATACCGGCCGTCGGCTTTTCGCCGGTAAAAGATGCCGCTTTTGCCAACGTATTTGGCCAGTCCCTGTGGATCATTGTTGGCAGTGTTATCGCGTTCTTGCTCAGTCAGCTCATTGACGTCTTTGTGTTTTGGCTGCTTCGTGCGCAAACTAAAGGCCGATTGTTGTGGCTCAGAGCGACTGGCAGCACGCTCGTGTCTCAACTGGTCGACACCTTTGTCATTATAGGTATCGCTTTTTATTTGCCGAGTGTGCTCGAACTCGTACCGCTCGACAGGCGAATCACTTTCGATCAGTTTATCGTGACCGCAGGCTCAAACTACTCTTACAAGGTGCTTATCGCTATTGGGCTCACCCCGCTGATTTATGCCGCTCACGCAGCCGTAGACCGATGGCTGGGCAAAGAAGAATCAGATCGCATCATCGATGAGGCCGCAAAACACAGCCTTTAGCTAGAGAGAATCTGATAGGTCGCAACGGCAAAAAGATAGGCCGCAACATTTAGAACTACCAATTGACCCAAAGCGTACTTCCACGATCCCATTTCACGCCACACCACGCCTGTGGTGGATAGGCACTGAAGTGCGAGTACAAAAAATACCAACAGGGCCCCGATCGAGGCCAATGAAAAGAGTGGTGATCCATCTGCTCTCTTCGCCTGACGTAGGCTTGCGATCAAAGACGTTTCATAACCATCAGAGTCTTCAGATAAATTGAAAACTATGGCCAGCGTCGAAAAAAAAACTTCTCTGGCAACGAAAGCTGATATCAAACCGATTCCCACTCGCCAATCTGCACCCATGGGCTCAACGACGGGTTCAAGTGCCTGCCCAACCTGCCCAACTAGGCTCGCTTGCAGCTGCTCAGACGGCGTTCCTTCAGCAGAGGGCCAATTCGAACCCATCCAAAGAACAACAACAAAGACGAAAATCGTGGGCCCTGCTTTTTTAATATAAGACTTGGTTCTTCGCCAGGCGAGCTGTAGCACCAGCTTCATTTTCGGCCTGCGATAGACCGGGATCTCCATAAGAAGCGGGGCTTGTGCACGGTGAGGCAAAATTTTGTTAAGAATGATTGAAGCCAATCCACCCGAAAAAAGCCCAGCCAGATAAAGTGCAAACAAAACCAACCCGGCCTTCCAAGCCTCTGCGCCTGTATAGAGCAGCGTGAGTAAAAGTGCATAAACAGGAAGCCTCGCCGAGCAAGTCATAAAGGGAATAATAAATGTGACGAGCCACCGCTCGCGCTTCGAGCGCACGTTTCGAGCCGCCATCACAGCGGGCACCGCGCACGCGAAACCCGAAAGCAGAGGCACAAACGATCGACCGCTGAGCCCGATGGCACTGAGTGGTCGGTCCACAATCGTTGCAGCTCTGGCCAAATAGCCAGAATCTTCAAGCAGGTTTAGGCCCACAAACAAAACGAAAATCTGCGGAACAAAAACTAGCACTGAGCCAACGCCAGCTATCAATCCATCCGCAATGAATTTTGAAATGGCCGAATCTCCGAGAATCAAAACTGTCTGTTCGGCAAGCCATGCAAAACTAATGTCGACCATATCCATGAGCGGAGCCGCGAGCCAAAAGATCGACGAAAATAAAACCGACATGATAACAACGAAAGATAGAATGCCCCAAACCGGGTGCATCAACCACTTGTCCCAAACCCGAAACTCCTTTAGAGCCTGATCGGTTGGTTTCTTTGTAACCACCTGGGCCGCCCAGCTCTCGACGAGGCGAATTTCGCTCTCAATGCGATTTTCATCCCATTCAAAATCAAAATGCGGCATGGGCTCTGGATGACTGAGCGCGCGGGTGCGCACTTCATCCAAGAGCTCCGACACTCCGGCCCCTAAGCGACCATCAATCGCCACAGCCTGGCAATCGGCCAAGCGACCAAGCAAATCCAAATCTATCGTTCTCCCCGCTTTGCGAACCAGGTCCATCATGGTGACCGCAATAACCATGGGCCTTTTCAATTCCTGCGCTTGACGAACCAAATAGAGTTGACGATTGAGCTGAGTGCCATCGACCACAACTATGAGGGCCGAAACCAAATCTGAACTTGAGATCGCACTCCATAAAACTTCCTCATCTGGTCCGTGCGGCTGAAGTGAATAGACCCCAGGGGTGTCGACAATCGACAAGGACTCACCGTAAGTGGGTAATGTTTTAGCCTTTTGGCACTCCACTGTGCTGCCCGCATAGTTGACCGCTCGAACCTTGAGGCCCGTGAGCCAATTGAAAAGTGTGGTTTTGCCTGAATTTGGGGAACCAAATAGCAATATGTTTTTTATTTGATGCGCAGGCATTCGGCCTCTGCCAATCGCAAAGCCAACACACTGTCGTGGAGCTGCACGAGAAACGGACCGTTGAAGGGGGCCCGGCTGATGACCTGAACCATGCACCCAGCATGAAAGCCCATCTCTCGCAAACGCCGCGTGAGATCCTGCGCGCCCACGACGGAACCAATTTGTACGATTTGATTGAAGGCGACCTCGGCCAGTGACTTCATGATTGGATTAGAACTTAAGCAAAGTCCCTGCGAAGCACCAGAATTTTCGCCATATTAAGTCTATTCTGAAACTCAATTGACAAGGGCGGGCAAATTAGGCGAGATCCATTGTATGAAATTCAATAATATTCTTGAGGCAATTGGGCGCACTCCCTTGGTGCGAATTAATAAAATCGGCAAGGGGCTCGAGTGCACCCTATGGGCTAAATGTGAGTTCATGAACCCAGGTGGTTCGGTAAAAGACCGCATCGGCTACAATATGGTGGTCGAGGCCGAAAAGCAGGGCCGAATAAAGCCAGGCGACACGCTGATCGAACCAACGAGCGGAAACACCGGAATCGGGATTGCGCTTGCCGGGGCCGTCAAAGGATATCGGGTCATTATCACTTTGCCTGAAAAAATGAGCCGAGAAAAACAAGTGATTTTGGCGGCGCTCGGGGCCGAGATCATTCGCACTCCCACCGAAGCGCCTAGCCATTCACCAGAAAGCCACATTGGTGTAGCGCTAAAACTTCAAAAAGAACTGCCAAACGCCCATATCTTAGATCAATACGCTAATCCCGCAAACCCTGATGCCCATTATGCCTCAACGGCTAATGAAATTTTGGCCGACATGGATGGCAAAGTGGACATGCTGGTGGTCTCAGCAGGAACAGGTGGCACCATAACTGGGGTTGCCAAACGCCTCAAAGAAGAAAACCCGGAAACTCAAGTTGTGGGCGTCGATCCCGTTGGTTCAATTCTTGGCGGCGGTGAAGCGGTCGGAAGCTATCTGGTTGAAGGAATTGGCTATGATTTTATTCCCGATGTTTTAAATCGAGACCTTGTTGATCAGTGGGTCAAGTCTGAAGACAAAGAGTCGTTTTTAATGGCCAGACGGTTGATTCGCGAAGAGGGATTGCTCGTCGGTGGATCAAGCGGAGCCACGATGTGGGGAGCGCTCAAGGCGGCCGAAAATCTTAAAAAAGGTCAAAATTGCGTGGTTATTTTGTCTGATGGTGTACGCAATTATATGACCAAATTCGTCGACGACGGTTGGATGAAGCAAAACGGCTTTGAATGAGCTGGCGACTGCTTCGCTCATCTGGCGGATTGATTTATCATTTCAAGGCGCTGCGCTACAAAGCTAAACTGTGGAGATCTTTTACTCTAGCTGTTGAGCAGGAACTCGAAAAATGGCCCAAGCGCTCAAACCAAATTCTAATCTTTGGCTGCAGTGGTGGCTACACATTAGGTTCCACATGGCTCAAGCGCTACGAAAGCGTTATTGGCGTTGATGCCGATCCACTCGCTGGACTGATTTTTAGAGCTAACCACCCAAGCGTCTCGTTTCACTTCGAACATCAGAGTCTCTTTGACGCTCAATTTGAAAAGTCGCTTGAGCGCTTTCAAAGACTATTAGAAAAATACCCAGAGAGCGACGTCTTGTTTAGCAATCTTCTGGGCCAGCTCATGATCGACCTTCCGGTCTCGGCACGCCCAAGTGAAAGCACGTGGCTAGTTTTTTTAAGTCAACTGAGAATGAAATTGAGCCAAAGAAATTGGGCGAGCTATCACGACTTGTGGAGCCAAACCGGCAGTGAGCGAACCGATCATTTGATGACGGGTAAGTGGAGTGAAGGTCTTTCGAAAAAAACCCTCACCTGGCAAATCACTCCGAAACAAATGCATCAAATTGAGATCGTCTACTGAGCGCCCGCTTGATTTTTTGATGAATTCTGACTCACACGCTTCTTTCGTATAAGCTGCAAACCCATATCTGATGAACCCGTCGTTTTCGCGCCAGAGTCTGTAACTCGCACGCGCGTTTTCTTTAGCTGATAGGTGGTACTCGCAACCTGGCGTTCAAGCGCCGCTTTATTTGTATTGGCTCGGTTGTAGCGGGCGACGGCCTGAGCATTATTCTTTCTCTTTTGCGCAATTTCTGCCTGCAGCACTTTGTTTTTGCGAGCGATGGTGGCGTTCGCAAGTTTGAGCTGCTTCATGCGGGCGGCGAGAACTTTTTTGTCTTGCTCAAGCTTATTAGAAAGGGCCACTTGTTTTTCGTATTTGATTTTAGATTGCTCAAATCTTTCTTGAGCTTGATCGATTGAACTCAAAAAGCGCTGATGCTCTTGCAGTAATCGGTCGGATCGCTTGACTTGATCGTCTAGTCGCTTCTCAAGGGCAGCAACTTGACTCTTAGATCGGCTAAGTTGTTTTTTTGACTTTTCTACTCTGGCAAGTTCAGCCGAGATCTTCTTTTCGGATTTTGAAATCGCTTTCTTATGAGCTCTTTGCTGAGCCGTGGCTACGTCAATCTCTTTTGAGATCTGATCATATTGAATTTGGCTGCGCTTAGCGATGGTCTCGGCACGCGCTTCAGTTGCCAACGCTCGCTGCTTCAATCGCGCCTCTTCGCTTTGCTCGGCCATACGGCGAGCCTTGACCATATCCACCTGGCGCCCAACTGCGTCAGATTCTATTTCACTAAACTCGGCACCCACTTCGGTGTCCTCTAGGTCCAACGCACCCACTCTGAGTGGCGCTAAAGATAAAGCCAGAGCCAATCCCGTAGCCGTAAGCATTCCTACCTTCGATTTCATAATGTGAGTCCCCTTCCACCCCATTCCTCTCGGCTGGGCGAAGGTCTAGGCTCAAGTCTAAGGCCTATGCACTTTTTCTAACTTTGAACCCATTATTGAACCGCCCAGTTTGAGACGCGAGATGAGTTCTATAAGTATTTGTAATTATAGATCTATGTGAGAAATTATGAGCTCTAAAATAAGTTCAGAGCATTTTCGCGGAAGATAAAAAAGAGAAAATTAATTTTGGGTCAGCCCTCAAGTCGAATGAATTGACCATTAGTGATCAATTTTTTGGCACTCGCTTTGCTATGTATAAGGCATATCCCCCTTGGCGGCCTGGTCCCCCTCCTTACCCTCCAGGTCGCTATTTTTTTATCAATTCGCCAATAATTATTAGACTATCCGTTGATCTCGATTGAGTCGGGCCGATCTCGCAAGAAGACTTCGGTGTCAGTTAAACTTTAACTGCATGGTATCTACGTGGACTCGCCTCATTTTCACTCTACTGATCACATTAAGCGTTAATGCCGCGGCAGAAGCAACACGCATACTGATCGACCCTGGTCATGGCGGCAAGGATCAAGGCGCGGTTCGAGATGATCTGGTCGAATCAAAGATTGCATTGAGCGTCGCCAAATCATTGTTCTCGCTTCTTAAGAAAGATAAGCGCTTCGAAGTCGAAATGACTCGCACCGATGATCGGTGGATGCACCTGTTTGAACGAGCGGCCTTAGCCAAAAAATTTCGGGCTCAACTTTTTTTAAGTATTCATGTCAACTCTTCCCCCGATGCTTCGGCAAATGGCACTGAGTTTTATTTTCAAAACCAGCTTCCACCTGATCAGCAATCCATGTACTTAGCCCACAAAGAAAACGCCGAAGACGATAAAGATCAGCGAAGTGGGCCCAAATATCCCTTCATTTTTCTAAGAAACGACTCTCAAGAGATCAAAACGATTCTTCAAGATCTGCTCGACTCTCAGCGCTTGATTGCCAGCTCTCAGTTCGCGAGCGCCCTAAAAGCCAATTGGACCATTGGGCCTGCCACTTCAAAGCGCACAATTCGGCAGGCGCCATTTTATGTCTTGAGCCAATTGCCAATTCCATCGGCACTCGTCGAGCTCGGCTTCTTATCCAACAGTAAAGAGCGTATAGCCCTCGCTTCAAAAGCCACACATTTGAAAATGGCGAAAGATCTATACGGCGGAATCATAAAATTTAAAGAATCCATAGACAAACGCGCTGGCGAACTCTAATCCTGGGTCCATGCGATTAGATTCAGACCGTCAACTAAATGAAATGCGCCCCGTAAAAATTGAAACCGATGTCGTACGCTATGCCGAAGGCAGCGTATTGATCTCAATGGGTCACACCAAGGTGATCTGTACCGCATCGATCGACCCTAATGTGCCCAAATGGCTATCAGGTTCTGGGAGCGGTTGGGTTTCGGCTGAATACGGGATGCTTCCCAGATCCACACACACACGAATTCACCGAGACAAAGCGATGAATTCGGGCCGAACTCAGGAGATCTCTAGATTAATTGGTCGAAGCCTAAGGGCGGCTGTCGATATGAGAGCTCTGGGTGAGCGGCAGATTCAGGTGGATTGTGATGTTCTACAGGCCGATGGCGGCACTCGAACTGCAGCGATCACCGGTGGATTTGTGGCTTTGGCCTTGGCTTTGCGGTTTTTAAATCGCCAGGGTGCAATCAAAGAGATTCCCCTAAAATCTTATGTCGCGGCTATCAGTGTTGGGCTCTTAAATGGCAAACCACTTCTTGATCTGAATTACGAGGAAGACGCGGCTTGTGAGACGGATATGAATTTCGTCATGACCGACGAGCTGGCATTTGTGGAAATTCAGGGCACGGCCGAAGGCCACGCATTTACAAAGGCCCAAATGGAGCAGATGACGGCTTCTGCGGAGCTGGGTTGTAAATCTTTGTTTAAGCACCAGGCCGAAATTCTAAACTCCTTCGTCAACCTACGAGAGGGTCCATGATCCCAGTTTGGATAGCGACTTCTAACCAGGGCAAGCTCAACGAGTTTCGAAATATCATGACGGGTAAATGTGAAACTCATAGCTTGGCCGAAATCGGCACCTATGCCCTTCCAGCCGAAACAGGCGAAACCTTTGAAGCCAACGCTCGAATCAAAGCCAAGGCGCTGCACGCCGTCCGGCCCGGGCAATGGGTCGTAGCCGACGACAGCGGCCTTGAGGTCGAAGGGCTTGGCGGGCTCCCTGGGGTTCACTCAGCCAGGTATGCTGGTGAAAAAGCTAGAGACTCAGAGAATGTTGCAAAGCTTCTCAAAATGCTCAACATTCGCTCACCCAATGCCAGAGCCGCCCAGTTTCGCTGCGTACTTGTCGCCTATTCGCCAACGGGCGAAGAAATCGTGGCCGAAGGAATCGTTAGGGGCCGCATTTCAGAAAAAGTGCGAGGCACCACCGGCTTTGGCTATGACCCTGTATTCATTCCCGACGGCTATGAGCAAACTTTTGCCGAACTGGGCTCGGCTTTAAAGAACAAAGTCTCTCATCGTGCCATGGCCATTCGCCAAATATTAGCGCGCATCGAGTCCTAGGGCCAAAAGTACTTGGACATCACCAAAGCGATGAGCTAAAAACGACGGTTCTATGAGCCGTAGTATGAAGATCTTTTCAGGTAATTCCAATATTGAATTCGCACGCGCGGTGGCCGAATCTGCTGGCGTTGAACTTGGACATTGTGACATAGGCCGATTTGCCGATGGCGAAGTGCAGGTCGAAATTCACGAAAGTGTGCGCGGCTGCGATGTGTTCTTGATTCAGGGCACACACCCTCCCGTGAATGAAAATTACATGGAATGCTTTATGATACTCGACGCTCTCAAACGAGCATCAGCAACTGAAATCACTTTGGTGATGCCCTATTACGGGTACGCTCGCCAAGATCGAAAGGTGGCCCCAAGAGCCCCTATTTCAGCAAAGTGCGTGGCCGAATTGATTTCAACAGCTGGGGCAAAGCGGTTGGTGTCTGTAGATCTTCATGCCTCGCAAATTCAAGGTTTCTTTAATGGACCCGTCGATCATCTTTATGCAATACCCACATTGGCTCGGGCTTGGCGCGAACAAATGGGCCACGGTGAAGAATTTGTATGCGTTAGCCCCGATTCTGGAGGAGTTGAGCGGGTTCGGGCCTTCGCAAAACGCATCGAATCTTCGATTGCGATCATTGATAAGCGCAGAACTGGGCCAAATGAGGCCAAAGCCTACCACCTCATTGGCGATGTAAAGGGCAAAACAGCTGTAATTCTTGACGATATGATCGATACAGCGGGCACTTTGGTGCAGGCTGTTGACAGCCTGCTCAATAATGGGGCAAAAAAGGTGTTTGCTGTCGCGACCCATCCGGTGCTTTCGGGCCCGGCACTGACGCGGCTGCAAGAAAGTGGCGTTGAGAAAGTATGGGTGACCGATACGATTCCCCTGAAAGAGGCGGCCAAAAAGTCTCCTAAATTTCAGGTGGTTTCTGTGGCCCCAGTGGTGGCTGAAGCCATCCGCCGGATTTATACATACGATTCGGTGAGCGCCCTGTTTGATTCATAAGGACTGTTAGGAAAGGACTAATTCCATGTCGACACAAAATCTCATAGTTAGTGCCAGCAAACGTGGTCAGGGCAAAGCCGCTTCTCGAGCTCTGCGTATGCAGCGTATGGTACCCGCAGTCGTTTATGGACCAAAGATGAAGCCAATTAGCTTTGCCATCCCTGAACTTGATGCTGTTCGCTACTCTAAGACGGGCCTTGAAAACGCGATTTTTACTCTTGAGTCTGAAGATTCAGCCCTTAAGGGGCTAAAAGTTTTGCGCAAGAGTTTAGACACACACCCTGTTTCTCGCCGTCCCGTGCATATGGATTTCTTTGCTCCAGATATGACGCAAACTGTACGCGTTAACGTGGAAGTTAGAATCACTGGTAAAGCACGTGGAATCCAAGATGGCGGATTGGTGAGCATGGTTCGCCGTGATGTTGAGATTGAGTGTTTGCCACTTGAGATTCCGACACATTTTGAACTTGATGTTTCTGACCTTGGACTGAACGAGTCCCTTCACGTTTCAGATATTGCCTTTCCAGAATCACTTAAGGTGATTTCGGGCTTAAG
>JBGSQJ010000235.1:0-6910 GCA_041738165.1 Bdellovibrionales bacterium | reverse complement strand
TCTTTGGCAAAACCGGGTTTTTGAGCGAGCTCTGAGGGTCGTTTGCATGGCGCGCAGTCTTCAACTCCTTGAAAAATAGCCGTACCAATGCGAAAGCGTTTTTCAATCAGATCAACGAGCTCAAAGTCGGTTCGAATCAAGACATTTCGGCGAGTTTCAGACGCTTCGAATTGAGTATTTTCGACGGCTTGAGCTCTAACAAATGTGACATCTTGGCCAACCTTTCGGCCTTTGCTTTGCCATTTGCCTTCGCCCGACGCATAGCGATCGCCTTTTAAGCCTAGATCTTTGAGTGCCTCGGCTTGCTCGACCGAGTTCATTTTTTCGCCAGGCCCAACACAAATGAAGATGGCCTCGACGGAGCCTGAATGTTTCGACTGTGTTTGATTTTCGGTCATAATGCTCGGTACATTGCGTACTTATGAGTGGTCAAGCGAAAGACGGTGGCGTCGACATTTGCTGGAATTCGGCGTGGGGTTCAAGCGCGCCCGAGTATCGGACCCAGCTGCGCCGAGCCCTCTGCGAGAAATTGATTTCAATGGGTGTGCAGTTTGATCGAGAGCAAGTGATGGACCTTTCGAAATGGCCATTGGCCGAAGGAATCAATATTTCGCTCAGCCACTGCCCTGAGGCTGGCGGCTGGGCAATCACAGATTGGCACCAGAGCGTTGGGTTTGATCTAGAGGTTCCCAAACGAGTCAAAGCCGAAGTGGTGGCCAGAGTTTCAAACCCTAGTGAAGTCTCAAGCGCACCCTCGGCGGCCGCGCTTTGGGTGGCCAAAGAAGCATCCTTTAAGGCCTTGCGTGGGCCAAGGCAGCCCCTGTTGATTTCGCAAGTTCAGATTTCCAATTGGAAAGCGGGCAGGGATGGTGAATTTGATTTTGATGTCTCTATTGATGATCGAGCGACAGATTTTAGTGAAGGCTCTGGCATGGCCGAAGTGCGAGCCTCTTTTGAAAAACTCAACGGGCGTGTTTTCCAATTGGAGCCTGAATTGCTTGCGGCCTATGTCTACTGGGCTTGATCGATCTTCCGATTGCCGTTAGCATAGAGGCACAATGATGGAAGACTTAGGCGCGATAAAATCCGGTTCACACGTACATCTGATAGGCATTTGCGGAACGGCAATGGCGTCTCTAGCCGGGCTCTTGCAAGGCCAGGGATTCAAAGTGACGGGTAGTGACGACAATGTCTATCCACCCATGTCGACGCAGCTTGAAAATCTAGGAATCACGATTCAAAAGGGCTATCGGGCTGAAAACTTGAGCCCAAGGCCGGATCTTGTGATTGTGGGAAATGTGATTCCAAAGGTGAATCCTGAAGCGCAAGCGCTCTTGGCCGCCGATATTCCTTATACTAGCTTGCCAAAGGCCATGGGGCATTTCGCTATTGCTGAGCGCGAGAGCTTTGTGATTGCCGGAACGCATGGCAAGACCACGACGACGTCTATTTTGGCTTGGGTAAGTGATGCCCACAAAATGGGGGCGGGCTTTTTGATTGGCGGCATCGCACTCAACTATGGAGTTTCATTTCGCAATCCATCGGGCAATGCGTTTGTGATTGAAGGCGATGAGTACGACACTGCCTTTTTTGATAAAGTTCCAAAGTTTATTCACTATCGACCCAAACATGTGATTTTGACTTCGATTGAATTTGATCATGCCGACATTTACAAAGACCTTGATGCCGTGATGTCGGCATTTAAGCGGTTGATCGAGTTGATTCCTGAAGATGGAACTCTGATTTACAATGCCCATGACCTAAACATAGCTAAATTGATTCCCCTTTGCCGCGCGAAGCGGATTTCGAGTTATGGTTTGGACAAAGGGGACTACCAGGTTTCGGGCCGCACTGTTTTGCATGGTCGAAATCAATTTACAGTTGAATTTAAGGGCGGCGCGATTGCCGATTTGGCCTTAAAGATTTTTGGAGCGCACAACACGCTCAATGCACTCTCTGCATTCGCAATGGCTCATGAATTGGGGTGGCCCGAGGGGCCGACGCTGCAGGCGTTGGCGGATTTCAAAGGGGTCAAACGGCGTCAAGAGCTGCTTGGTGAAGTGAATGGTGTGACGGTGATCGAGGATTTTGCTCACCACCCGACGGCGGTGAAGCTGACCTTAGAGTGTATGCGTGAGCGGTTTCCGGGGCAGAGAGTTTTAGCTGTGTTTGAACCGCGCTCGGCGACCACGCGCCGAAATGTTTTTCAACAAGAATATGTCGACGCCTTTGCGGTGGCCGATGAGGTTTTCGTGGCTAAGCCCTATGATCAATCGAAGATTGCCGAGAATGAGCGCTTTTCAACTGAGAAACTGATTGGTGATTTGCGAGCAAAGGGAGTTGGCGCCCATTCGGGTGATTCGGTGGCTGACCTCATTGAACTCATTGCTGGCGTGGCCAGGTCGGGTGATGTGCTCTTGGTCATGAGCAACGGCGGCTTCGATGGCATCTACCAGAAGTTGCTTGCCCGACTTTAGAATCTTCAGGGCTCAGTTTCACGAAATATATTCATTTATCAAATTGGAGTTTACAACAAACTGAGGCCGTGGGATTTGCAACACAGTTGAACTTAAATTCTGATTTGTGCTAGCGCGTTTATCAATCCCTTTGGAGAGAAAATGAAAATCCTACTTTTAACTTTTTTAACGGTCACGTGTCTTAATGCAGAATCCACTCCATCAGGGACCATGAACCTGCCGATTGAAAATATCGTTGCGAAAGGCCAGCAAATTCTTGAAAAAAATCAAATAGTTGGCATTTCTATGACTATTTTTGATGAAAATGGGATTGTTGCAAGTCAAGGTTTTGGGTACGCAGACCGTTCACTTAAAGTTCCCATAAGTCCCTCCGAGAGCCGGTTTCGCATCAACTCAGTTTCGAAACTATTTACCACTGTCGCTATTGCCAAACTCGCTGAACAAGGCATTCTCGACTTAGAGGGCTCGATTTTAGATCTCAAGAAAGTCGGATTCATAGATTTTCTCCTCGCGCATGAGCGTCCAGATCGTTTGGCGAGTTGGCGAAAAATTAAAATCAAGCATCTCCTTTTACATCAAGCTGGAATATCAAAAGACCTTCCCGGTTCACGTGTGTTTTGGAATTCATCGGCGATTGCAGACCATGCACTTCCATCTAAAGAAGCCCTATACCAGGGCCTTCTTCAAGTGGAGTTTATTTATCCGGCAGGTGAAACTGAAGGAGCGATAAAATATTCGAATCTTGGAATGAATTTGCTCGCCCGAATAGTTGAAGATCTCAACTCTGACGGTCTGAATTTTGCGGCCTATATGAAAAATTACGTCTTTGAGCCCTTAGGTATGTCTAATAGTGTGTACAATATCGCCGCTAATACAAATCGAAACATGGTCGTTGGCTATGGCACTAAGCAATTGGATGGAGCGTACATTGAGTTACCCCAAATATACGATGTTGCCTCTTACGATGGGTCCATCGGCATTGCCGCTACGACTGATGATTTGGCACTGTTTGGCCAACACTTACTTAAAGCTTCCCTCTTTCAAGCGAATAAACTTTTTGTCAGTCCCGAGAGTGCAGAGTACTTTCTAACCCCACCAGATATGAACACAGTCGTTTCTCCAGGCCGTATCATGGGGCCTGGATTTTTTTGGCGCTATCGACCTGTTGCAGACAAGAAATCACAGAATCTTTGGGTCGGGCACACGGGGGCTGGGTACGGTTTCGAATCCATACTTCTTGTGAACCCTGCACGTAAACTAGGTGTCGCAGTGACTGCAAACACACTAGACAAAACATACCCTGCATTTGAACTATGGGATTTTATAGCCACCGAGATCGCCGCAATGGATTCGGATTCGGCGAATGAGAAAACCCAAAAGCTCTTGGACGA
Source organism: Bdellovibrionales bacterium (assembly GCA_041738165.1). Taxonomy (GTDB): domain Bacteria; phylum Bdellovibrionota; class Bdellovibrionia; order Bdellovibrionales; family UBA1609; genus JALHOQ01. The sequence goes on along the minus strand of JBGSQJ010000235.1, from coordinate 3,042 downwards.
TATCGTGGTTAAGCTAGAGAAAGCCGATTCTGGAATCGGGTTCTCTCAGATCGCAGGGCAAGATGCTACTGAAACTGCCTTGCGAAAATTTGTCGGGTCCTATTTTGCCGACAACGCGGCAGAAGGCGTTTTGAAGAAGGTGATTTTGAAAGAAGACAAATTGGGTCGACCTCAGCTGTATTTTTCGTTTGGTGAGGGTGCAATGGAGTTCAATTTAACTCCTACTGATCTAAGTAATGGCGTCTTTCGTATGGATAAGATGGTTGACGTTCTGTTTAACGGTGAAAGATTTGAATTCTTGTTTGATTCTTATGGCCGAGTCACAGGGTTTATTCTCGCCCAGGTTAAAGAATTTCAGCGGGTAAACTGATGTCGTCTTGCTCGCCTCTCTTGAAGCGGGCATAAAAATCGCAATATAGAGATCCAAAGCAGAGGTTCCTATGAAATTCACTGGTTTTTTAGCCACTTCAATGGCCCTTTTTTGTCTATCTACGCCGAGTTTTGGCACTGAAAAGATTCAGGTCGAGCGCATCTCATTGGACCAGGCCCTTGCTGAAATCGGCTACACGAGCTCTACTTACGAAGGCATCCCTATCAACGATCCGGCAGACATCGTGTTTACCAAAGATGGTTTGAGTAAAGTGCCCAAATTTCAATACACCCGTAGTGAGTACCCCTTTTCGGGCGGCATCGCTGTCAACTCGAGGCTCGACATGATGGCAGCCGCGCTCGATTCTCGTGCTTTTGCTAACAACAAAGAAGTAAACCGCAAAGTCGGTCTTTTCACATTTGGACCAGAACTCGAGCTCATACCCTCTCTACCAAAAGTAACAGCGAAAGTGCTTAGTTTTCCGGGGGGACATGTCGGCTCGGTCAAGTTCATTGGCGAAGATTTGTTGCGCGTAGGGATGACCTCCACTAACAACCGACAGGTACAACCTCATACCTATCACCTTCAGTATTATTTTAAAAATCTGACCTCTAACGATGAGTATGATCTGGCCGATGAATTGCCGTTTTTCAACGTACTGCATGTGCGCCACTTCAGTGACACGGTCTATTTGGTCGCCGACCTGCCTGAAGGCAAAAAGAAGGTCTCTGACATTCGCTACAGTTTAGTGCACTACAACCCTTTGAATCGAAAACACAAAATTTTGACAGAATTTGATTCTGCTATTGGCTCTGATCTTCTTCACTCCCCCGTAGATTTACCTCATCGAGATGTCTACCGGTTCGGAAGCGAGAGAGTTTCGATTTTGTTTAGTGTTTCTAGAAACCAGTCAGGCTGGGTGCCTCATCATCTTCGAGTCGACACGCGAGATTTGGCGCGTCCGAAAGTTGATCTTGAAGTTGGAGCTCATTTAAGAGACCAGAGTCGAAACTGGATTGAAGGAATGGCGCCCGAGGTGGCGACTCAAGAGAAGTTGAAATTTCAGTTTCCTCAATATTCAACTCTTAGGTATTTTCCGTCGGGAATGGTCGCTGCGGTCGGAAATCATCCCGACTACCAGCATTACGTCGCTCAAAATGGATCGACTACGATTGAGCACGCTTTAACTACTAGGCTTATCAGTGCAGACTACAAAGATGGTGGATTTGCGGGTGTGGCGTTTAGTCGCGGGACCAGCGAAAACCACTTTATTCGAGTTGTGTACGATTCTGCGGCTCTGAATGCCTCAGTTGTGCCGGTGCCTTGCGACGACTTGCTCGGCAACTTTTTAAGTCAAAAGAAGAAGTCGAAATGACAAATATTTCCAAACTGAAACTTATAGCATCTAGCATTGCAATTGCGCTTCTGATGGCCTCAATTTGGGCTTCAGCGACCGGTATGGACTGTGAGGCGGGATTGATAGCGCCTACCCCATTAACTCAATCCCAGATTCTAAAGGGCGTTCCTTTGATATCGGTCGAATCGCAAGAGCTTGTGGAGTTTATTTACACTCCCTATACCTTGGAGGAACCAATTGTTATTCCAGCGTTTCCTGATGATTCACGCCGCAATTGGAGTGATTGGGCAATGTGGTTATGGGGTAGAAGAGTCGGAACCTCTGAAGAGATGCCCATTATTCAAGGCAAAAAGTTTGACACTTTGGTCTATTGGCTGCGCTTTTATATGAACCACAAGACTTGGAACCCCATTCAATACCGGGCCCTGATCGATCGAATATCAAATCATCTTGCAGAAAATGGAGTCGAGCACCGAATTCTGACAAGCCGGCGCATTTCATATATTCGAATTACTCCGAGAGAAAAGGGTTCTTTTTTAAACCGATTGGCCGCTCAAATTAAACGCGTGGCCAAAATCGATCTTGTCATTGATCTGACGGATCTGAATCCCATTCGGTCTGCCATTGTGACCAATTTCAATAGAGTTGTTGGCGCAAGTCACTTCTTTCATTCTGGTGAATTTGTATTGCCGGTCGAGTCCATTCTGGAGCCTCAATCCCTGTCTCCCGTAATGATGCATGAGTTGGTGCATATCTTTAGACTTGAGAACTGGATTGACGGGAATCCTTATTTGCTGAATGTCGATGTCGTTCAAGTGCCGACTTCCAACCGATTTCCAACGCCACTAGCGTTTCCACCAATGGGTTTTGTTCGCCCGGGCTCTCAGAATTTTATGAGCGCTTACGTGCTGAACTTTCAAGCCGATGAAATGGAGGCCTTTTATCAACAGGCCAGGGTGTATGAGAGTATAGGCATAGCGCCCCACGAGAATTTCATTCTTCAAGGCTGGGTGATTGCGGCCCAGCTCAAGCATTTGGTGGGTTTGATAAAAGAGGCTTATGATAGCAGGAGCCCCTCGGTGAGTTTTCGCTTGGAACATAACAAAGAACGAGGAGTACACGGGATTTTTGGGATCGACTTTGGCAATCCAAGAGGAGTCGTGGCTTTGATTGTTGGACTGCACGATCTATTGCTTAAAAGAGCCGATCTCTCAACTGGAAAGTTCAACCGTGAACTTGAGCAATTGGCTTGGGAGAGACTTTTGGCCCTAGAAGCCCACGCGACTCAAAGAGCGTCGGATTTTAAAGCGATGCT
>JBGSQJ010000098.1:0-7768 GCA_041738165.1 Bdellovibrionales bacterium | reverse complement strand
ATCTGGTGCGATCTTTTCAACTGCTTTTGTTGCGCGATCGACAACTTCGACAATCCCGCTGCTCAACCCTCTGGCGCCGATTGTGATGCGAATCGGAAATCCGAGTAAATCGGCGTCTTTGAATTTTACGCCAGGACGTTCTGCCCGATCATCTAAAAAGCAATCGATCCCGCTGGCATTGAGCCTATCGTAAAGATCGCTCGCTAGCTGCAAAGCTTCAGGCTTATCAGGATCGAGAAGCGCAAGGTGAACGACATAGGGCGCGATCGAGGCCGGCCAAACAATTCCATCGGCATCGTGCTTTTGTTCAATTACCGCCTGAACCGTGCGGGTGATTCCAATTCCATAACATCCCATCTCGATGGGCTTTAATGCACCTTCTGAGTCTAAATACTGAGCCTGCATCTTCGCTGAATATTTAGTGCCGAGATAAAAAATGTGCCCGACTTCAATTCCGCGATAGGACTTGAGCTTTCCTTTGCCATCGGGACTTGGATCACCTGCTTTGGCCAACCTAAAATCGCCGGCACCAGAAACCGCAAAATCTCTGGGGTGATTCACGCCGCGAAGATGATACCCATCGCGATTGGCGCCGACGATATAATTGCTCATCGCCTCAACAGCTGAATCGAGATAAATAGGAATTTTGAGGCCCACAGGTCCACAACTGCCCGGAGAAGCACCGGTTACAGTTTTGATTTCTTCATCCAAAAGCAGGCGAGGTGGATTGGACATCTTAAAGAAATTTTTAAGTTTGATCGGGTTGACCTCATCACATCCCCTCACCAACACCGCGATCGGTTTAAACTCTTCGTCATGACTCGAAAAAAACATAGTCTTAACGAGATTTTCACTGGGCAACTTCAATGCTCGACTTAAATGGTCTATGGTTTTCAAGCCGGGGGTCGCAAACTCTTCTTTTTGCGCAAGTGTCGCACCGGCGGCTGATGCGGACTCAGTCAGCGCTGGGCAGACCTCAATATTGGCCGCATAGTCGCTTTGATCGCTGACCATGAGCTGATCTTCTCCGCTCTCGGCCAGAATGTGGAATTCCTGACTTTGATTACCGCCAATGTTTCCAGAGTCCGCTTGCACCACTCGAAATTCAGCGCCCAGCCGAGAAAAAATGGCCGAATAGGCCTCGTACATTTTCTTGTAACTCTCTTGTGCGCCATTCATATCGACGTCAAAGCTGTAGGCGTCCTTCATAATAAACTCGCGCCCTCGAAGCATTCCAAAGCGGGGGCGAATTTCATCTCGAAATTTAGTTTGAACTTGAAAAAGATTAAAGGGGAGATCCCGATAACTCTTTACGTCTTTGCGGACGTAATCTGTGATCACTTCCTCATGCGTAGCACCCAAACAAAACTCATGGTCGTTGCGATTTTTCAACTTTTGAAGTCCTGCACCCATCTCTTGCCAGCGACCGGTTTCTTGCCAAAGCTCTTTGGGCTGAACCATGGGCATTAGAATCTCCACACAGCCGCGGCGGCCCAGCTCCTCGCGAACTATGTTTTCAAATTTTCGAATAGATCTCAAAAGTAAGGCGCCATAGGTAAAAATCCCAGGCGCAACCTTTCGAAGATACCCAGCCCGAACGAGCAGAATATGACTTGGAACCTCAGCGTCGGCAGGAGCCTCTTTGATGGTGAATAAATAACCCGAGGACCATTTCATAGAAGCTACACCTCAATGCCATATGATTTTATTTTTCGATGTAAATAGGATCGCTCAAGACCAATACTTTCGGCAGTTTTGGAAATATTGCCTTCGTGCTCTTCGATTTTTTTGACTAAAAATTCTCTTTCAAAGCGCGCACGAGCTTCTCTGAAATTAAGAAGTTCCGCCTCGCTGCCTGCCGCAAAGTCAGCTAAGCCAGCAAACCTCAAATCCTGCACATCCACTTCATCACCCGGAGTCAGAATGTACACTCGTTCAACAAAATTTCTAAGCTCTCGCACATTTCCTGGCCAGTTGTGAGTCAGCATTAAATTGAGCGCTGACTCCGAGAATGTTTTTCGCCGATAACCACTATGCCTCAAAAATTGATCTCCGAAATAGTCCACCAAAATGGGAATGTCTTCGCGGCGCTGCCGAAGAGGCGCCACTCTTAGGGGCACGACATTCAAGCGATAGAACAAGTCTTCGCGAAAGCGCCCTTCTTTGATCTCATCTTCTAGGTTTTTGTTGGTGGCCGCTACCACGCGAACGTCCACGCTCACCGGCGCTTCGCCGCCTACTCGATAGAACTGACGCTCTTGTAATATTCGCAGAATCTTGGCTTGCGCCTCAATGTTCATGTCGCCGATTTCATCTAGAAATAAAGTTCCACCGTCTGCAAAGTCAAACTTACCCTTTTTCTGTCGATCGGCACCTGTGAAAGCGCCCTTTTCATAACCAAAGAGTTCGCTTTCAATGAGCTCGCTAGGAATTGCCGCACAATTGACCTCAATCAACGGGTGACCAGCTCTCGCACTCAGGTAGTGAAGATTTTGAGCCACTAGCTCTTTGCCCGTTCCATTTTCACCGCAAACTAAAATGGAGGCATCGGTCATCGCGACACGCGCGACCATTTGCTTTAAATTTTTCATGACGTCCGAATCGCCTACTAGCGCGATATTGCGGCGCAGACGCGATAAAAGCGCGCGCTTTTCGCCCTGCTCTCTTTTAAAGCTCAGAATATTTGAAATCAGAATCATGATCTTGTCGAGCGACAGTGGTTTTTCGACAAAATCCCAAGCGCCATTCTTCACCGCCCGAACGGCCGTCTCAATCGTTCCGTGGCCCGACATCACAATAAAGTGAGCTTGAGGATATTCTGCGCGCTTCTTGGCTTCTTCTAAAACCTGAAGCCCATCTAAGTCACCAGGCATCCAAATGTCTTGGAAAACGATATCTGGCCCATACTCTTTGAGGCGTTTTAGGCCCGACCTTCCATCGCTCGCGCTTTCCACTTGGAAGCCTTCGTCTCGCAGAGCGGCCGCAAGTGCTTCAACTATGGCCTTTTCATCATCTATAATTAAAATCTTAGTACGTTCGCTCATACAAGTGACTCCCCTGCCTGTGGTGCATCTTCAGATTCAAGCCGCACTCTCGCTGTTTGGGAAGATTCAACGACTGGGAGCTCAACAACAAAGCGAGTGTAGCTACGGCCATCTGAGAACGCACGTATAAACCCCTGATGATCTTCAACCATTCTCTTCACGATCGCAAGCCCCAAACCAGTGCCATGCTCCTTCGTGGTTACGTAGGGCTCGAAAATACGCTCCAGTAGACTCTGCGGAATCCCGGGACCATTGTCTTCGATCTCGAGTTTCACGATTCGAAGCACGCCGTCATAAACGGTCTTTATATCCACTTTCGCGTCGGTGGTATGACCGGCTTTTGTAGCCGCAATGGCGTTGTCGACAAGATTAATGACCAAACGCTTGATCTGGTCTGGATCAAAAACAAACTCCGGTAGTGACGCATCTGGGGCAAACCCAACCCGCACTTTTCTATCTGAATCCGAAAACAATCCGAGAGTTTCATCGACCACTTTATTGAAATGCCCAAGAACGGGGTTGGACTTTGGCAACCTCGCAAATTGATTGAACTCGTTGACTAGGTTTTTCAAACTTTCGACCTGATCCACGATTCTTCTGGTGCACTCTAAAAAGGCTTCGTCTTGAATCTGATGCCCAAATTTTTTCTCCAATCGCTCTGCCGATAATTGAATGGGAGTCAGTGGATTTTTGATTTCATGAGCAATACGGCGAGCCACCTCTGTCCACGCGGCTGCCCGTTGCGCCCCAAGAATCGGCGAAAGATCATCAAATACCAAAACCATTCCGATACTTTTGCCACTGTCGTCGGTCAAGAATGAAAGTGTGAGCTGAAGCGGTATGGAGCGTCCACGAATTTGCACCCTCACTTCACGCTGAATACTTTCAGATCTATGAGAGCGCATTTGGCGAATCATATTTTCAAAAAGTGCATAGTGTTCTCGCATGAGAACCTGCCCCACATGTTGACCGACCAGCTGGGTGGCTTCCATGTCCATCAATTTCGCCGCATGACGGTTCACCATTGTGATATGGCCCTCGGGATCAATCGAAACAACACCCGTGCTGACAGTTGAAAGAACAACCTCAATATAACGAGAGTGTTCATTGAGCCGAGCTAGGGTTTGTCTTAAATTTTGATTGGCTTCGCGGATTTCACTCTCGCTACTAGAAAGCTTTAAGGCCATATCGTTAAAGTGTTGAACCAACCGATTGATCTCTTTAGATCCTGAAGTCAAATCGACGGGCGAATAATCGTGATGGGCAATAGCTTGTGCGGCGAGCCCCAGCCTTTCAAGAGGCACGGAAAGCTGGCGCGCCAAATAAAATCCAAACCATGTCGCTCCAAGTAGAATGGTCAAAGTCATTAGGACCAGAATAATCAAATAAATCGACTTGATCGGATACTCGAGTGGATTGACATCCCTAAAATCCTCATAGGCCTCAGCAATGTCGTCCATCTTCGAAATCAAAGAAAGTGGAATAAAGGTAGACACCACGATGGCGCCTCCAACAGCCCCTTGCTTTAAAGGGTAGATCACTCGAACGAGATTTCCGTTTTCGAATTGATGAATTGTTGACGCCTCATTGCGGTCTTCGATGCCGCGCTCGAGCATTTCAAGCGACAAAGGCGGAATTTGCGGAAGTGATTCATCAGGGCTTACGCTCACAATCCGCTCGCCAAACAAGGAAGGATAATATTCGACTGCATCCAAACTGTAGCGAGAGCGAAGCTGCGAGAGTTTTTTTGCCCATTTGGCCTGTGGGTAAACTCGGATTTCGCCGGCCACTTGGCTTGCAAAATGGTAGTTCTTTCGTTTGGCCGATAGATAGTAGGCGTTCGTGACTTCAAGAGAGCTCTTCAAAACGCCAGCCATTTTGTCTGAAAACCATTTGTCAAAACTATTGTTGATATAGAACACCGAAACCAAAAACATCAATGCCGTTGGAACGAAGCTGAAGCCTACGAATGCCAAAATCAACTTGCCCTTAAGCGTGCCACCCGCGAGCCGAGTCGGCCGCTCAGAGAACACCTTCACCACATTTCTGAAAATCAAAAAGAACAATAACAAAAACAATATGATGTTGAAGTTAACTAAGCCCAAAAAGAAAATCGAATGAGCAAACGGCAACTGCTGGCTCATACCAAACAATTTCAGCTCGATCGCCGTTAGCACCAAAAACAAAACGGCCAAACCAAAAACCAGCGCCAACTCTCGCCGGCGTTTTTGCCTAACGTCCTGCTCGAGCTCGGTCACAGATTCAGCTCTTTCATTTTGTTTAGTAAACTCAGCATCTCAATAGCCGTGTCCGCCGCGTCTCGGCCCTTGTGGCCGTGCTGGCCGCCCAGCCGGTCTAAAGCCTGAGCTTCGTTCTCGGTGGTGAGAACACCAAATACGACAGGCTTATTCATCTCGAGCATCAACTGTGAGCAGCCTCGCTCCACAGAGTTGCACACATAATCATAGTGGGTCGTCTCGCCGCGAATCACCGCTCCTAAAGCCAAAACGGCGTCGCAACCCATGGCGAGTAGTCGTTTGGCCGCTAGTGGAATTTCTACGGCTCCAGGAACTTGCACTCTTACAATGTTATTAATTTCGACTCCCAGTTCACCCAACCGATTCAAAGCTCCAGATTCGAGTGGGCCGGTGATCTCTTCGTTGAAGCGCGATGTGACCACGCCCAACTTCCAATTGGATTGTGCTTTCAAATCACCCCTTATCAACATGTGGCCTCCAAATCCCTAAGCGAAAGCACAGCGGTGCTCATCGGCAGCTCAATCTCTTCTACTATCTCGAGACCATATCCTCGAAGTCCAACCCTTTTTGCGTGGTTGTTGGTGATCAAGCGAATCTTTTGAATTTGCAAAGCTCTTAGAATTTGTGCGCCTACGCCATAGTCACGCTCATCGCTGCGAAAAACTTTTTGAACCTGCTCATCGGCCGCCGCCCCGGCATCGAGCTGCTGATAGCTAAGCACTCGGTTGCGCAATCGATGCCCCATATCCTCTAGTCGCAGATAAATCAAAACGCCTCTACCCTCTTGAACAATGCGCTCCATCGACTGCTCAAGATAGTCCCCAGAGCGCGTTTGCCGCGAGCCAAACAGATCACCCATTAGACACTCTGAGTGCACGCGAACAAGAGTGGGCTCGTTCGGCTCGATTTTACCCTTGACCAAAGCGACGTGTTCGCGACCATCGAGTTTATTTTCGAACACAAAAATTTGAACATCATCGCCAAACCGGCAGGGCATGTTGGATCTGGCGCGTTCCACAATAAACGATTCGGTTTGCAGCCGGTGCCGGATTAGAGACTCGATTGTGCCGATTCGGATCCCGTGCTTGCGAGCGAACACCACCAATTCAGGCATACGGGCCATCGTGCCATCTGGGTTCATAATTTCACAAATAACCGCCGCCGGATTGAGGCCCGAGAGCCTAGCTAAGTCGACACTAGCTTCAGTGTGACCCGCCCGCTTAAGAACTCCACCCTCTTGGGCGCGAATGGGGAAGATATGGCCTGGAACAATAATATCATTCGGGTGAGCATTAGGATTAGCTGCCACTTTCACCGTTAAGGCGCGGTCGGCAGCCGAGATTCCCGTCGTCACTCCGCGAGCGGCCTCAATGCTGACAGTGAATGCGGTTCGGTTGGGCGACCGATTGCTTTCATCTTTGGTCATCAGCGGCAACTCAAGGCGTTCAATTTGCTCAGACGTCAATGAAAGACAAATCAAGCCGCGCGCTTCTGTCGCCATAAAATTGATCATCTGCGGAGTGATGTAATCGGCGGCAACTATCAAGTCGCCTTCATTTTCTCGATCTTCGTCATCAACCAAAATGACGGGTTTACCGGCCTTAACATCTTCGAGAATTTCATAAATGCTATTGAGATCGCTCAACGAAGCTCCCCTTCCCCAGTGTCGACCCCGAGCTGCCGCCAGCGCCAAAGTGCCCTCGCCCAGTTGTCCACTTCAAAGAGAACCTCTTGCCCATTGGCGACCTGACCCAGGTTGGTTCGCCTTAAGGTTTCTGGAATCAAACTGACTTCAATTTTCGCAAGAGCCACATCGTGCACTGTCAAACTCACTCCATTTATCGCAACACTGCATTTCTTCCACAAAAAGGGGCGCAGGCCATCTGGAATTTCAAGCTGCATCCGCCTCTCAGTATCGGTGTCAAAAACGCCTACCACTTTGGCGCAGGCATCAATATGTCCGGTAACAAAATGTCCATGTACGCGATCGCCGAAACGCAGCGACCTTTCAAGATTAACGGCGCTGTTTGTTAGGACGTTTCTTTGCGACCATCCGGTTACCTTTAACGTCTCAGTTCCGACAAAAAAACCGATTTTTGATTCATCAAGGGATTCTACAGTGAGGCACACACCGTTGACGGCAATCGAATCGCCAATAGCTAAATCTTGGAAATTCAATGGCTTTTCGACTACTAGAGGTCCGCCTCCTAATGATGGCAAAAAATCGATAACCTTAGCCGTACCCTCTACAATCCCAGCAAACACCCAATCACCTCGCCTGCGAGCGCCAAATATAGCGCTCAGATCTGGTGCGTCAAGTATTTGTTATGAATCAATTTTTACGTGGCATTAGAGACCGCTTTAAGAGCAAATGAGAGGCCATGATGCGCATGATTTGTTGTTTAATAGCAGGCTTGGTTATGAGCCTATTGGATTTGAGCACAGTAGCGAAAGCCCAAACTTCGG
>JBGSQJ010000045.1:0-5130 GCA_041738165.1 Bdellovibrionales bacterium | reverse complement strand
TTTGACTCAAGATGGGGTCTTTGAAGTTGAGTAGCACATAGTTCATGCTCAACCCGGGATATTGAAAGACGGTGTACTGATCGGTTTTTTTCGAGAAGTCGCCTATTCGCTCAGCGGGCAGTTCCATTTGCGCAAGATCGATTTCACCCTTGAGCGCCTTTTGATAGCGCGTGAAATCATCGCGCACTATTTTAAATACTAGGTTTGGAATTTTGGCGACGTCACTTTTAAGGCGAATAGAATTGAGGTCTTCACCCTTAAATCGATAAGGCCCGCTCCCGATCAACGTTTTAGAAAATTTTTTTTGATCCGCCTCGATCTCGGTTTTTGGTAAGATTCTGACAATCGGCAGATCGTAATTAAGAAATTTATCAGAGCGAGCTTTGAGTTCAATGACCAACTTTATCTGACCGCGATCTGTTTTGGCTGATGAATTTTGAACCACCGTAAACGACGAGGCAAAGGGACTCTTGGTGCTTCGATAAAAATCCATGGTGTAGTTGAGATCTTCCGCGTTCACCAATCGGCCATTGTGAAACTTCAGACCTCGAATGATGTTCAGTGTGAGCGTTGAGCCATGCCAAGCCCAGCTTTCGGCTGCGGCCGGCTCAGCTAGAAAGTCATTCCCCACATTGACGAGCGGACTAAAAATCAGTGTGCCCATGCGCACGCCATAGGCATCCGTGGCGAAGCGGGGGTCTAATGTTGCCGGGGGAGTACCGATTCCAAGCACAAGCGTGTCGCTGGGTGTTCTCGCACCTCGGGTGCAGGATAGAGTGAGCGCACTCAGAAACAGAGAAATAAAGAAGACTCGCAGTTTCACAGCCTAAGAGCCTAGCGTTTCCTGTGCAGAGAAACAAACGCGTATTGGCGAGGCAGTTGATAATTCATTCGGTTGGTGAATAGAATAGAACTCATATGCAACTAGTCACTCGCATGCGCACTTTTTTGTTTGCCGCCCTAACTTCGACTCAACTGGTCCACGCCAAGGGCGCCTCGCTCTCAGACCGAATCGAGCGAATGATTCAAAAAAGCGGCGTCGCCAAAACTGAATTGGGAATCTATGTCACTCGGCTGGACGTTGAGAGCAAAGGTCCTGTGTATCAGCTCAACTCCGAAAGTGATTTTATACCGGCATCGCTCACCAAGATAGTAACGGCCGCCTCTGTTCTTGAAAAAATGGTTCCGACACAAAAATTTGAGACCGGGCTTTGGAGCTCAGGGGTGCAAAAGGGCGCGAAGTTGACTGGTAACTTAGTATTAAAGGGTGGGGGCGACCCCGGATTTGTTTCAGAAAGCATGTGGTTTTTGGTCAATGAATTTGTGCGGACGGGTATCACTCAAATTGAGGGCGATATTCTTGTGGATGACTCGAGGTTCGATCGCATTCGCAGCGATCCGAGTCGTGAGCCAAGCCGAGTGGACCGAGCCTATGACGCGCCAGTGGGAGCCATGTCGTTCAATTGGAACTCGATCAATGTTTATGTGAGACCGACTGAAATTGGAAAACCGGCACAGGTGTTTTTAGACCCGTCGGACGCTGGCTTTAAAGTTCGAAACACGACCAAAACCACATCCGGTAAAAAAGAGTCCATTCGGGCCTCGAGAGTGGGCAAAACGATTTTGCTGAGTGGGAACATTGGCAAAGATGCCGAAGAATTCAAAGATTACAAAAACATCTCAGATCCGATCGAGTGGTCGGGAGAAAACTTGCGCAGCTTTTTGGCTCACCGAGGAATCACCGTGACCGGTTCGGTGCGCTCAGGACAAACACCAAAGGGCGCGCGCCTTTTGGCTTCATCTGAGTCTAAGCCCATGAGTCACCACGTGGCAGACATGATGAAGTACTCAAACAACTATGTGGCTGAAATGTTGGTTAAAAATTTGGCTGTCGAGTCGGGCTCTTCACCTGGAAGCATAGACGAAGGCATGAAGATCGTGCAGAAGGCGGTCGCCAATATGGGAATCGATCCGAGTCGGTTCAATCTAATAAATCCTTCGGGCCTCAACCGTCGAAATCGCATTAAACCGGTGGATTTAGGGACCGTTTTGATTCACTCGTTTAAAAGGTTTCCGAGTTTTGCAGAGTTTCTCGCGGCCTTCCCCATTGCCGGAATCGATGGAACTCTTAAAAGTCGAATGGCGCGAACTCCGGCACGTGGCTGGGTGCGCGCAAAGACGGGAATGTTGACCGGGGTAGCCGGTCTTGCGGGTTTCGCAGGCCAAGCAGATGGTTCCGAGTATGCATTCGTCTTTATTTTCAATGGGAACAATCGGCGCCTAGGGCAAGCCAAAGACCTTTTTGATTTTCTGGCTGTTGAACTGGTGAAATAGACCTTTGTCGATGATTCAGCTGCACTCAAATTATCTTCGCTAAGTTCCATTGACCACATCGAGGCACGGCTGTTCAAATAGTTTGATGCCCTTCAAGTTTGTTTTTTCACTCGTAGTTTCATGGTGCGTAGTTCTTATGGTCTCTGGTCCGGCGTGGGCTCAAGCCATTTGGTTGGCGCCCCAATACGAAAACCAAACAGAGGCTCTGGGTTGGTCGCCTGACGCCTTTAAAACCCCTGAGGGTATGGAACTCAGAGTTCAATTTTGGAAAGACATTTACACCAAATACTCCTCGAGTCAGGGTGTGCTTCACGACAGTCTCTATGTGCATCTCGTTTACGGCGATATTGATTTTTCTGATATTGAGTCCAACGCCGAGTTGACCGTCCATCAACGCCTCAAAGCGCGCGAAAAAAGAGTTAAAGAGAAAAAGAACGAAACCGAGGCCAGACTCAAGCGCTTGCAAAGCCTTGAGACAAGTGAAGGATTAGAGGGCGAGGATCTACGTCTTTGGAATATGTTTGTCAGTATCACCGATAAAAATAAATTTTTAGAAGCCTCTAAACGTGGTCGACTTCGGTTTCAACTTGGGCAGCGCAATATGTTTTTGTCGGGAATCCAGCAGTCAGGAAGATACTTGAGGCAAATGGAAGAGATCTTTCGCGAAGAGGGTTTGCCGATAGAGTTGACTCGGCTGCCATTTGTAGAGAGTTCGTTCAATCTTCGCGCTCGCTCTCGCGTGGGCGCGAGCGGAATCTGGCAATTTATGCGTTCAACGGCCAAGGCCTATATGAGAATGGACGCCAGCGGTGACTCTAGAAACGATCCTTTATTGGCTACGCGTGCGGCAGCCCGCAAGTTGCGCTCGAACTTTCAAGTGCTCGGTAAGTGGCCCTTGGCTGTGACCGCGTACAATCATGGTCCAAGTGGAGTTAAGAGGCTCACTGAGAAAATGGGAACAACAGATATAGTCGAATTGATAGAAGTACGTAAAGGCCGCTTCGGTTTTGCTTCGGCCAGTTTTTTTGCATCTTTTTTGGCGGCGATAGAAGTTGAAAGGCATGCGGATATGTATTTTGGCGCGCCCATCGCGGTGGAACCAGAGATACGTGGAACCGAGATTCGATTGACTAAAAACATGCCACTCAAAGACATTCAGCCGCTTTTTCGCGGAGATTTAGATCTGGCGAAACTGCTTAACCCGCATATCTCAACCCGAGTTTGGGAAGGCAAGCAGGCTCTAACTGTTCGTCACACTCTGCGCGTGCCTTTGGCCCCCGAAACCTCAGAGGCCACGGCCGCAGGTGAGCCTCTAAAGTGACACCTCAAGAGTGTCTCTGAGAGAATAGTCAAAAAGTTCCTCGTTTTGTCCGATGACTTTTTTCAAAGTGTAGAGCGGAAATTGGCCATGGCAAGTGAGGGGGCGATCCATCAACGGCACATCTGAGGTCAAGATTTCGATTTTGGTTTGGGTTGAGGGGACTTCACGAGTCACGGCGTCGTCTTTTTTGCAAACCGAAGAGCCGGGCGTAGAAGTCAAAACTTTGCGAGCCGACACAACCGTTCCGTTTGGAAGTGCGTACTCACCAAATTCAGAACTTTCGGATTTCACCTCAGTGCTGGCTTTGAAGACACAAATCTCGATCTTTTTCATGCTGTCCGAAATTTCTTGTTCGGTAGGTTTGGTAACTGAAGGGTTGTCTTTGATACTGGTTTCAATCTCAACACATTTAAGTGACCAGCTTTCCACAGAGCATCTGTATTTGCGCCAGCTCGTGTCTTCTCCGTTTTTACCAAGTTGGTAAATGGACTTCACCATCTCATTTTTAGTAAGATCAATCTCTTCAATTTCGGTGCGCGAACTGCTAAGCGTGTACATACTTAGCACAGACAGATACGAACTCGATCGTTCGACAGCCTTCTGGCCTACTTTTAAGCGGGGATCTAGAGAAACGTTTTCGTCAAAGGGGTCGCACTGTGTTGGCTGAGTATGAGAAATTATGGCTTTGGCATCTGCGTTGGCCGTGAAGACACCAGAAGGCTCTTCGGATGGAGCCAAACTAGACAATCCCATTCCAGCAAGGATCTCATCAAGATTGACCTGTTCAATTACGATAGGCCCAGGCTTTGAAATCGGCCCGATTTGCGGAGTTTTGGGCCGGTTTTTTTTGACCTCAATACAGCCATTTAAAAGCAGCAATCCAACCAATGCGAGCGCGAAGCGCGAAGAATTTGTCATTATCAACCTCCATGTCGACCGGGATAAGGTCAGTGCAATTTTAAGTACTTAGCGAGGCGAGCGGTGTTTCATCTGATTGGCATGGCGTAGGAATTTATTTTAGGGTTGGGCCGCAAATCGTCAGATCTGTTTACAGCAAAATGTCGCCGCCCTAGCGCCGAGTCCACGGCTCAAAAGGCCTATTGGGCCGAGAGGCGTGTGTGGCGATATATTAGCTCTGGCACGGATGTTGAAGAATTGGGTTTGGATTCAATCAATATATAAGGTCTATCGGGGTTTAGGAGTCGATCTCATGGGAATATCTGGTTTGCTACGTCATGTTCTTATCTTAGCTATGATTTTGCCACAAGGGCTGTGGGCCGCATCCGGCACTGAGAGTGGGGCTGAGCCCGTTTGGATTTTTCCGGGTGAAAAGCTTCCTGGCGATAAGCCGATCCTTCCCATGACCGTAGGGAACGACTCAAGTGCAGATCTCAAGCTCAAGGCGATGGATTGGTTTTTACTTCGCGAAGGCGGAGAAGTCCTTTCTGATCAAATTATAAAGCAGTCTCAGGGTC